>DATGXG010000030.1 GCA_035299085.1 Bacteroidales bacterium
TTCCTGATGATAGTCGAAACCAAAGAATTCTGCATTCGGATAAGTTTCAGCCATAATAATGGTGGAAGCTCCGTGACCGCAGCCGACATCAGCAACCCTGCCGCCCAGTTTGAGCCTTTCACTGGTTCCATCCAGATTAGGTAACCAATTTGTGATGAGATTAGCTTTATAGCCAGGCCTGAAAAATGATTCGGTTCCAAAAAACAAATCATGGTCGTGTTCATTCCATCCAAAACCTTCCCCGTTTTTATAGGCACGGGTGAGTTTTTCTTTATCTTTCCATATACTTGAGATAATATACAGTCCCGGTGTAAGAAATGCCGGTGAATCTTCATTAGCCAGAACGAATGCATGCTCGTCAGGCAACATATATTTACGCGTGGCCGGATCATACAGAATGTAACCCCCTGCAGCCTGGTTGTTAAGCCATTCATGAACGTATCTTTCATAGGTTCCGGTTTTTTCAGCCAGCTCCGCAGGTGTCATATAACCCTTATCGGACATGGCTTTATACAAACCTAATTCATGTCCTATCAACTGTAAGGCGCCTGATATACAAGCTCCCATGTCGACGATAACTTTTCCTGCAAATTCCTCTACCTTCTTAGGGTTAAGAGCTGCCTCCTTTTTTTCAACAGTAGTTTCTAACATTTTATACCTTTTTAAATCCGTAAATGAGAATCATTTAAGATGAAAAAGGCAAAGCCGGTTCAGCGCATAATCACCGGCTTTTCCCTTGCTAAATCAGTATAAAATTAGATAAAAATATCTTAAAATCCTTTACAGCTAAAAATTCGGTTAAAATTTTAATTCGAAGGTGCGTTTCCACCGCCACCCTGGTTGCCGCTGCCACCCTTGAGATCGTCGTTCTGTATTCCCCTCCTTGCCTTTTTAACCTGCAGATCCATTTTTCCGAAATTGTAGGTAAGGCTGATCCTTAACTGGCGTGAAAGGTAGCTGTATTTCGAATGGGAATAAAATGTGATGTCACTGTAGTCATAGCTATACGATTTTTCTTTCCAGAAAGGATCGCTTACAAATGAACTGATCATCAGTTTTCTTTTGAATAAGTATTGTGAAATACCTAAACCAGTATAATAATAGGATGATGATTTACTTTGTAATCCTATGTAGGATGTGAAAGCACCTGCATTCAGACTGACTGTTCCGTTCTTCCAGGCTGTCCACCGGGCGCCCATATAGCCATTAAAACTAAATCCGTCGTTCTTAATTGCATAATCAGTTACAGCCTGCAGTTTGGTGTAACTTACGCTCCAGTCGGCATATACACTGAATTTTGGCGATGGGCGGTAATTAATATTGGCATCAATGGCATACCGGTCGTTTTTACCAATATTTGCGTAGGTAGAAATTTTACCCCCATTTGGCTGAATCTTAGTTATGTTTTCGATCGAGTTGTTCACAAAATCTCCCGATGCATTCAGCGTTATATTCAATTTTGGCGAAAAGAAACTGTAGCCCAGCTCAAAAGAATGTGAAATTTCAGCGTCCAGCGAAGGATTTCCATAACTGATATTCATTGAATCCACATCATTCACATAAGGGTTCAGATACCATATGCCGGGACGGGAAAGTCTTTGTGTATAGGATGCATGGTAAGTCCGACCCTCTTTGGGCATATAGGTGAATGTAATATAAGGAACCAGGTTGAACAGACGGTTATCAAATGTTGTATTCTTTCCGAAATTTTTAGAAACGCCGTCATTCCATGTTCTCTCCATTCTAAGTCCGGCTTTTGTACTGAATTTTTCAAGTTTGAATACATACCCTGCATATAGCCCAAGTATGTACTGATCATAATCGAGATCATTTCCCGTAAGCAATTTAACCGTATCACGCCAAGTTTCCGATTCGCTCACATTTTGTCGGAGGATGAATTTAAGCCCTCCTTCAATCTGGTGCTTTTTGGTAAGCGGGTCATAATAGTCGGTCTGAAAGGTATGCTCCCGGCCTGAAGCATCATTTTCCGACCGCTGGTAATATGAAGGGAAACCTACAAGTCCGGTTACATTGTTTTTATATTCGCTTGTTGAAGGATGATCTTCAAGCTTGTAAGAAAAGGTAAGTGATTTGTCAGGCTTTTTGTAAGTTTTCTGATAATCGATATTTCCTGAAATATAACCGTATCCGTTTTTGTTTTTCATCGATGAGGTATACTGCCGGGTTATCTCATCGGTTGTGTTCCTGTAATCGGTATTCATGGCACTGGTGCTGTTGTATGCACCCAAATATCCCCAGAATGCAAGGCTGAGCAGGTTCAGCGAATCAAATTCATAACTTGCTTCTCCTGAGAATCCGCTTGACATTCCTTTATATTTTCGGTCACCTGCAGCATTGGAATAATGGTAATCCTGGTTGTTATAATACTCCGAAGTGGTGCTTGTCTTCGATTTGGGCTCTGAATATTGACTTCCGTAAAACCGCCCTGAAAAACTGAACTTGTTGATTTTTGTTGCCAGGTACAAACTTCCGTTCAAATCACCCCGTGTGCTGATACCTGCACCAACACTGCCATTGAAACCATTTACCGTTTTCCGGTTTGTGATGATGTTGATAATTCCGCCTACCCCTTCAGCATCATATTTTGAAGAAGGATTGGTTATCACTTCAATATTTTTAATTGTACTGGCCGGCATGCTTTTGAGCACCTCTTTAAGATTCGAATTCATCATGGATGAGCTCTTGCCGTTCACAAGCACTTTGAAATTAGTCTGCCCGTTGAGCCTGATGTTTTCCTCTGCATCCACGGTAATCATAGGTACCTTTGACATCATTTCCAGTGCATTGGTGGCCTGCGCTTCGGGATCGGATTCCATCGAATATACAAGTTTGTCTACTTCTATCCGCACAAGCGGTTTTTGAGCCGTAACAGTGACTGCTTTGAGTTCGATGCCTTCTTCCAGACTAACGGTTCCGATATCTGTTTTGGTGCCGGATAACTGAACGGGCATACTGAGTTCTTTAAAACCAACCGCTGTAACGGTTAACGTATAGGACTGTAACGTATCCACGGTCAGTGTGAAACGGCCTGCTGCATCGCAGGCCACCATTTTCTTCTGATCGGTACTGTCCTTTTTAAGGATAACAGTGGCGTAGGGTATTCCGTTTCCGGAACTTTTCTCGGTAATTTTGCCGCTAACCTGGTAGAGGTTTTCTTTTTGCTGGGCTGCAAGAGATACTGATATGAAAACACATATCAATACCGGAACTAATTTTTTCATTATTACAGATAGGTTTATTGAGGTATTGGAGTGCTCAGCCTAAGGTACAGTGTTCTGTAGTACAAAGCTGAATTTTCACAAATTTTAACGTAAGCCAAATAATTTTAGTGTCATTAACAAAACAAAAATGTTTTCTGCTTTAATTAGTCAGGTTAACATCCGGTAAAATTAAATAGATTTACATTAAAGCTGCGATGGTTTTATGAATCGGTCAATGTTGCTTCATCCTGTTATTTTTTTATTATCGTTAGTCTTTTCTGTACATGCTCAGGCACAGTTCCAGGATACGATATTTAAAATACAGTTGCTTCAGAATGGAAGAATTTGGTCTGATCCTCATCTGAACGTAAAAGGGGATCCTTATTTTTTCAGTAATGACTTTCTTGACGGTTCAGTGACCATCAATCATCATACTTTTGAATCCATAAGAATCCGGTATGATATACTGAATGATGAAATTCAGATGCCTGTTAAGGAAGGAGTATTGCAGCTGAATAAGGAGCTGGTCGATAGTTTTACCCTATATTTTCAGAATAGCCATCACCATTTCATTAACATACCTTCAGGACGGTATGAAAAGCTGGCCGGATATGTTCAGGTTTTATCTCCGGGTAATCCGTCACTGATCATTCAATATTATAAAAAAATAGACCGGCCGGGCATATATAATGTTCCTGATTACTTTTATCAGATTCAGCGGTTATTTGTTATCCGAAAGAATTCGGTTTATTTAATAAAAAAGAAACGTGATTTTTTCCTGGTTTTTGCTGACGAAAAAAGCAAGATCAGAACCTTCATGAGAGATAATAAGGTGCATCTGAAGAAAAGCCAACCGGAGAGTTTTATTCCGGTTATCCGATATTTGAACGGTTTTCCGGAAATAAGATGAAAGTCGTAAAAATATATCTTTTAGTCATTTTTTTATATGTTGCAGCTGATTTAGCTGCACAGAAAGCTTATCCGATTCACGGATCATACCAGGGAATGTCTTTCACTGATTTTGTACAATCCGTTGAGGACTCGTTGCACATAAGGTTTTTTTATAAATCCGAATGGGTTCAGAACATCAGAATTAAAAACAAAGGAAATTGCACGGATCTTGATTGTTTACTTAACAACACCTTTGCCGGCACAACATTGCATTACTTTATAACGGAATGGGGCCACATCATAATAACACAAGAGCTGGCTATTAAATCAGTTAACTCTGCCGGCCTTAATTCTGATCCCTACATTTCAACGGGACAACATAAAATCATCAGTGAAAACAGCTCTAAAGAATCGGATATTATTGAAATAGGGCAACCCTCGGAAAAATACAAGTCGGTGCAAGCTGTTCTTTCAGGTTATATAAAAGATAATGCAACCAATGAAGTGCTTCCGGGCGTCACTGTATTTAACAAAAAGCTGGCTGTGGGCACCATTTCAAATGAATATGGATATTATTTTCTTTCACTTCCCAAAGGTATACATACTATACAATTCACTTCACTCGGTATGCAGGAAAAATCGGTTGTTGTGAACATGAATAGTTCAGGGGAAATGAATATCGAAATGGAAAGCCAGGTGATCCCGCTGAAAGCGGTAGTTGTTACCTCTGAAAAAAGCTTTACTCTGCAACGATTTGAAGTGGGAGTGGAAAGAATTAATATGAAAACATACAGATTGATGCCCACAACCATGGGAGAAGTGGATGTAATGAAAAGTCTTTTGCTTATTCCGGGTGTAAAATCAGTGGGAGAGGGAGCTTCGGGAATTAATGTAAGAGGAGGAACCACCGATCAGAACCTCATTCTTTTATACGGTGCACCGTTATATAATACTTCCCATTTTTTTGGATTTTTTTCAGCCGTTAATTCAGATATAATCAGGGATATTACGTTATACAAAGGCGGAATCCCTGCAAAATACGGAGGCAGAATTTCTTCTGTTCTTGACATCGGAACACGTGATGGAAACAGAAAAGAATTTCACGGCAATGCCGGTATCAGCCCTGTTACGACCCATCTGGCAATTGAGGGACCTCTCATTAAGGATACACTTTCTTATATTTTTGCAGCACGCACTACCTATTCAAGCTGGATACTGAAACTTATAAACGATCCTGAAATTAACCGGAGCAGGGCAGCTTTTTACGATGCCAACGGCAAAGTAACCTATGACCCTGATATCAACAACCGGTTTGAGCTGGCGGGATATTACAGCTCCGACAATTTCCGTTTTAATATCGATTCTCTGTATCATTATGAGAATCATATATATTCTTTTAAATGGCGTCATTCATTTAACAGCCATTTAATAGCATCGGTTTCCTTAAGCAATAGTATGTATTATTACACGCTTTCAAGTGAAAAAAACAGGTTAGAAGCTTTTTGCTTGTCTCATGAGCTTAACAACTCTTCGTTCAAAACCGACTTCAACTGGTTTGCCGGTAAAAACGAAATTGGTTTCGGCACAGAAATTACCCGTTATAAATTGCACCCCGGAGACTTTGGCCCCAATAATGCATCTTCTCTTGTTAGAAGCCACAAACTGGAGAAGGAACAGGCATTGGAGAGTGCGATTTACATAGATGACAAAATTATCCTGACTGAATATTTATCGATTGATGCCGGCCTCAGGATATCCGGTTTCTTTATATTGGGGCCTAAAACAGTATTTCAGTATAATCCTGAACAACCCATGAGTATTTCAGGTATTATTGACTCTAGTGTGTACAAAAGAGGAGATCTTATTGCTAAATATGGTGGTCCTGAAGCCCGGCTTGCATTAAATTTCAGGATATCTGATAAAAATTCTTTCAAAATAAATTATAACCGTACCCTTCAATACCTTCACCTTTTGTCAAACTCTTATGCGATATCTCCAACAGATATCTGGAAGCTTTCTGATTATTACATCAGACCAAAGATTGGTGATCAGATCGCCGTGGGCTTCTATTCATTATTTCCAAAAAGTCATTTAGAATTTTCATCCGAAATTTACTGCAAGTTCATCCGGAATATGGTCGAATTCAAAGGTGGAACCAAACTGACAATGAATGAAAACATCGAAAAAAACATTGTTCCTGCCAGGGCAAAGGCCTACGGATTGGAAATTTCACTCAGGAAGAATGAAGGGAAACTTCAATATTCTCTCGGATATACTTTTTCAAGGATAATGCAGCAAAGTCAAAGCAAATTTGAAATTGAACAAATCAATTCCGGCAGGTGGTTTCCGGCAAATTTCGATAGCCCTCATGATTTATCGGTTATTTGTAGTTATTTAATCTCACGACGTTTGAGTTTCTCTGGTAACTATACGCTGTATTCCGGAAGGCCTATTACGTTTCCTGTGGCTGCTTATATATTTTATGATAATAAGTATGTCCATTATTCGGAAAGGAACAAGTACCGGATCCCGGATTATTCACGTCTTGATCTTTCAGTTACGCTGAACGGAAACCTTAGATCTCATAAAATCACTCAACCTAAATGGACATTTTCCATATTTAATGTGTTAGCCAGAAAAAATGTGTATTCTGTCTATTTTAAACGTGATGGAGATATAATAAAGGGTTATAAATTAACAATTTTTGGCAGGGCCATTCCATCCCTGACTTACAGTTTTGATTTTTAATAAGATAACTTATATGCACGATTTATATTTCCGATATATAGTTTTTTTCGCTGCTTTTCTTGTCCTTGTTACTTGCACAACTGAGTTTATACCTGAATTACGGGAACAAAATCAGATGTTGGTTGTGGAAGGACTTTTAACAGATCAGCAGGAAACACAAACGATAAAAATTTCCAGGTCACTTCCTATCGGCAGGAATATTATAAAAAGACCGATCCATGGTTGCACTGTAGCTATTTCAGATGACCTTAATAATATCGCTTTTTTTTATGAAACAGATTCAGGAATTTATGTATCCCCTGAAATGTTTCATGGCGAGGCAGGAAGATCGTACATTTTGCATATTTCAGCACCTGACGTATCGGGAACAGGTATTCGGAATTATGAATCATCCCCGGCCATACTACAGCCCGTGCCTCCGATTGATTCCCTTTATTATGAAAAAACAATTGTGAGGGATCTTGAATTTCCGGATTTCGATATTCATACCTGCCAGATTTATCTGGATACCTATGGTAGCAATAGCGGGTATTTACGATGGGAATACTTTGAAACCTGGATTCTCAGATTGTTGTTCAGTGTGCCGGATCAAAAATGCTGGGTATCAGATCATTCAAAGGAAATCCTTATTAAAAATACGACAGCTACCGGCCAAACCTACATTAAGAAACAGCCGGTTATCTATATTTCAAACAAGACAGATCGTTTGCAGACTAAATACAGCATCCTCGTGAACCAATATTCAATGAACGAGGATGAATACAATTACTGGGCAGCGTTAAAAACCCTGTCCGATGGATCAGGAGGACTTTATGATGTGATCCCTGCCGCAGTTCCCGGTAATATAAGATGCATTGAGGACTCTTCCGAGACCGTGCTCGGTTATTTCAGTGTTTCAGCCAAATCCTCAAAAAGGATTTTTATAGATGAGATATTCCGGGGAATCATTAACCAGTATTCAAACTGCATAACCGATACTGTTTATGGTGATGTCCCCATAAGAGGCATCGATACAACGGTCTGGGTTTTATTTGACCGCCCTGCCGCTACACCGATTCCCCGAAGAAGAATCCTCACTTCAACATGGGGATGTTACTCCTGTACTGCCAGAGGAACAAAAGAAAGACCATCATTCTGGATAGGTGAATGACCTGAAATTTTACAGTATGGATAAAAAAAGAATTACTGTTTATCTTTCTTTCCTTCTGATTCTGATTACAAATCCGGTCAGTGGTCAACCGGATATTATCTCTGAGTTGAAGAAAGATTTTGAAAAGTATGTACAGGCTTTTCCGCGTGAAGAAATTTTTGTACACACCGACAGGAAAGAATATATTGCCGGTGAAAATTTATTTTTGTCATTGTATGTTCTCGACCGGAAGGATTTCAGAATATCGGACAGAAGCAAAATTGTTTACCTGGAATTGCTAAATGAACAACATGTTGCGGTTGTACAACATCAATTATTGGTAGACAGGGGCGTAGGATCAGATAGTTTTATTTTGCCGGATACATTACCTACCGGACAATATACGCTAAGGGCTTACACCAACTGGATGAAGAATTTCATGCCATCCAATTGCTTTACAAAAAAAATAGTACTTTTTAACTCATTGAATCAGGAAAATCCTGTCCTGCAGTATCAGGTACTTCAGAATACACCTGATATCAATGCCGCAGACAGATCACGATTTAAATTGGTAGTCGACCGTTCATTGAAGGATACGTTAAGAATAACCGGGGAAATGGATTCGGGCACTTCCAAAACATTCATTATTATTGTTCAGACACATGGAAACATTGATTTTACCGGTACTTTTCAAATTGCCGGTAAAACTGCTGATATAAAAATTCCCTTATCGGTTTTGTCCCCAGGTGTAAACCAGATTACACTGTTTGATGGTACAGGAATGCCTCTGGCAGAAAAACTTATTTATACTCCATTTCCAAAGACCGATTCGGAATGGCTACAGGCAAAGGATCATTACACAGAAAGAGAGAAAATTTCGCTCACTTTTAATGCAAATAGTATAAGTGATCTGCCCAAAACTTTTAGTATATCTGTTGCTCCCGGAGATTATGATAATATGAATATCAGGGATTACCTGATTTTTGGTACAGAATTCGAAACAGGTAATGGAATCTTATCCACTCAGGAACTTTTCTTAAGTGAAAAGATAGACAGTTTGTTAAATGATACCGAAAGTAACTGGATTAACTGGAAATGGATTCGTTCAGGAAAATTGCCACAAATAAACTTTCCCATGGAAACAGAATACCAATATGTCACGGGAAGTACGGGAATCAGATCAGATAGTTTACAAACTGTCATGTTATGTTCACCAGGCAAAAAAGCTGTTTTTCAGTATACTATAGCGGACACAAACGGTCGGTTTATTATGCCAGTAGTTATAGATAGCCGGTTATATGATTTTATCATGATACCGGCCTCCATCAATGTGCCACCCGATATGGAAATTGAGTCGTCATTTATGGGTTTTGCGGGAAACAGCCAAAGGCAAACACGTTCTGTGATCCTTGTTCCATCCTACATGCTGGATTGGTCAATTTATTACCAGGTAAGACGACTCTATGGTTTAAATCAAACAGCTAATGGATCTGACACCATTGCTGAATTGCCGGAAAAAGTTCGTTTCTATGGCAAACCCGACCAGGAATTAATATTGGCTGATTTTATCGCATTGCCTTTAATGGAGGAGATTTTCTATGAAATTCTTCCTCATGTTGCAATAAGAAAAAAGGAAGGAGCCAGGGAAATAGTAATTGTGGACAGAATTGACAATCGTCCATACACAGCAAAACCCCTCCTTATGATTGACGGAGTCATTATTAATGATCCCGACCTGATAATTGATCTGGATCCTCAGCTTGTTGAAAAAATCGATGTAATCAGAAGCAAGTACATGAGCGGGATTTTTATCTTTCCCGGAATAATTAATGTGATTACTAAAAAAGCCGATTTTTCATCAGTTCCACCTGTGAAATACAGCAGGCGCATCACCCAGCGGTTTCAGGGGGGAACGGGATCTTTTTATTCACCTGATTATTCACAAATAGAGAACGGGGAAAGGATTCCCGATTACCGTACTACCCTGTACTGGAATCCTGCTGTAAACCTGGAACACAATACGGAAGAAAAGGTGGTTTTCTTCAGCTCTGATCTGAAATCAGATTATTGGATCACCGTCAATGGTATAAAAAATGACGGATCAGTCTTTTCAATTTTAAAGAAAATAAAAGTGGAATGAAAGATGAACTTCTTTTCTAAGGTTGCATGGTAAAATACGAATAAGAAGAAGCTTCACCTATCTTTATAAACCTTCTTGAAATTACGGGTTGTTCGGAGCCGCCCGGTGTATATTCAGCAACTAACAGATATCCGCCCGGTTTTTCCGGAAGGTTGATTTTTTCAATAAAACTGGTTGTGATCAGTGGATCCAATTTGACTGTTTCTTCGTGCACGGATTTTTTTTTCCCGGTTTCATCCAGTATAAGTAATTCAAGTTTTCCTTCCGAAGCCAAATTGTTATTATTTACACCGGTGAGTTCAAAAGCAAGTTCTGTTCCGGGTTTATGAGGGATTGCATATTTTACATATCTTTCATCGGTGAGATTGATAAATACTGCTGCAGGAGCGAAACAATGCCTGAACCATGAAAGAGTCTTCCCTGGTTCAAGGTCCTTTATATCATTAATAAACCAGTCGCCCGTGTATCCATAATTGTTGGCCAGGTAACAGAATGCCAGCACACCGGCCAGGTTGGGATTGCTTCTTAGCCATTCGGTTTCGCATTGCAGCCAGTATGCCTGCAATTCACGGTTTTCTTCGGCAGTGGAGTTTTCTCCAAGATAGTAATTGTACACATCAACGGTAAGTTTGCTGGGCGTTCCGTTCCGCCACAACCAGATCCATCCGTATTCATTCACGAGCTGTGCGGACGACGAGCGTTCGGCCTGCAGGATGATCCCTGGTTTATAGTCAAGTTTTCCAAGCGGGTAAGGATGTTTTTCAAATTCTTTGATATCCATATTCCAGGGTCCCTGGTAGGGGTGCGGCTCATCCATCTCGTCCCTGTTCATCTGGTCGCCCGTCATGTAACCGGCATCCCAGATCCTTGTCGGATCCAGTTTCTGTAACTCCGGTATAAGAACATTGCCAATATACTCATCCTGGTTTTCATTTATGGCATCCCAAATGGCTATACTGGGGTGAGAACCGTCAGTCCATATCCAGTCAGTGTACTCCCTATTTATTTCTTCATCCCATCCGTGATTCTGCCAGTAAAGCCATTCGTTCTGGAAGAGAAGTCCATATTGATCGGCCAGGTCATACCAGAAATCAGGCACTATACCGACACAAATACGCATGGCGTTCCAGTTGAGCTGCTTCGGGTATTCAACAAGTAATTTTTTCACCCATTCTTTGTCCCAGACAAGGTTTCTGCTGTCGGGATCTTCAAGGAACCGCTGAAAGGTAATATTGGTACCACGCAGGATATACTGTTGCCCGTTCAGATAAAAAAACTTTCCTCTCCTTGTAAAATCGCGCATTCCGAAAGTTTTTTCCAGCTTGTCCGTTTCTTTGCCGTTTAAGTTAATTGTGATATCTGCTACATATAACTCAGGATTTTCAGGAGTCCACAGGGTAAAATCATGCGTGGGAATTTCAATTTCCGTCTCCGTCAGGTTATCCCTTCTGCTGATGGTTACAGCGCCTGATTGAGCTACTATCCTACCGGTCTTTTTTTCTTTAATTGACAGGTTAACCCGAACGCTGTCAGTCATCTGATCGCCATAAAAAATCTGGGCGGATCTGAAATTACGGAGTTGAAGTTTGGCTGTGATTTTTTTACCCGCCACCGATGGAAGTATGAGTGCCCGGTTAATCCGCACATCACCGGTAAAGGAAATGGAAACGTCATCCCAGATACCGGGAAGGTAATGTTCCTTTTCTTTATCGGTGCCCCCGGCTGCCTCGGACGGAAGCCAGACTCTTTCACCAACACGCACCAGTATGACGTTCTCCCCGCCATACTTAACAGCACCGGTTGCCTTGAATTCAACCGGCGTATAACAGGCCATCGATGTTCCCAGGTCAAAGCCGTTAAAAAATACCTGCGTAACATACTGGCTTTTTTTAAGGGTAATGACGGCTTCCTTACCCTTTAAATCTTCAGGAATGAAAACTGTTTTTTTATACCAGCTGTACCTCGGAGTATAATCCAGGTCGTAAAGGCTGTGCTGTTCCTTTGCCGTTACTTTATCAGGCCTTTTAAAGAATTTGTCGTAATCTTCAATTCGCGGTTCTGCCATGGTTATTACACCGGGAACAGGAATTTTCCGGGTGAATTTTTTGGGTGGGAAGGCATCTGTGGTCTGATCAAAATCCCATGTGCCGTTCAGGTTTATAACGGTTCTTGAATCGCAAAAAGCGGCATAAAAAGAAAACAGGGACAGGCTGGCAACAAAAAAAAGTCTGAACATACGATTAGAGTTAATGAATTACAGGCAATCCAAGGTCATCAAATTTACTTTTTTCAGCGATTGTTTTTTCAACATCCTGCCAGCTCCTGGGAGCGATTTTCGAAAGAATTTCACAACCATCTTTGCCTATCAGCACATCGTCTTCAATACGGATGCCTATATTCCACCATTTTTTATCGCAATGACTTCCTTCCGGTATATAAATACCGGGTTCAACCGTCACAACCATATTTTCCTTTAAAATTCCGTCCGGGGCTTCTTTGTCGTGAACATCCAGTCCGAGAGGATGTGAGCAGTTATGAAGCGTAAACGCGGGAGCATCTTTTAGATCACTGATTATTCCAAGATCTAAAAGGCCTTTTGCAAGTACCTGGTCTGATGCAGTGTATAAATCAGAAAAGGAATTTCCGGCCTTGCAAAGTTTGAAAACCGCATTTTGTGCCTGGTAAACAATTTCATAGATTTCCTTTTGTTCTGATGTGAATTTTCCGTTTGCCGGAATTGTACGCGTTATATCTCCTGAATATCCCTTATATTGGGCACCTATATCCATCAGCACAAGATCACCGTTTTCAATTACCCGGTCATTGGTCATATAATGAAGGATACATGTATTTCTACCTGATCCCACAATGGGTGGGAAGCCTTCGCATTCATCTCCACCCAGTTTTCTGTGCACAAAGGTATGGATGGCTTCCAGTTCCGATTCATTTATTCCGGGATGAACCGCTTTCATAACTTCTTTATGCGCAATGGCAGTGAGGTCAACAGCCTTTTTCAGTACGGCCAATTCCTCAGGGGTCTTAACTTCTCTCAATGATCCGGTTATCAGTTGGTACCAGTCAGGGCCCCAGAGTGGCTCATTTACTGAATTTCTTATTATTTCAGTCTGCGAAGTATCAGGATTCTGCAAAACCAGTTTTACTACAGGATCGTTGGCGAAGGCGGGGTTGTGTTCAGCCTGGCTTTTGAAGAAATCTACATATCTTGGCAGAGTTTGGCTATTCATGTATTTCTTCATATAAAGCTTAACATTATGAAGAAGCGCGTCACCAGGTTCAGGAACTTTTTGCTTAAATGTCTGGTAAAGTCCGGAAAGATCATACCCTGACCCGTTATCTTCAATATCCGCAGGAATATTGTCATGAATTACAACGTTGAAACGATTGAAATCGACCGCCAATTCCGAAAACTCCCTTGCATCACGGGCATTTTTGAATCCCAGTAAATCCATTGTGCCATCCGGTCCAAGCCTTCTTCCTGTCCATTTTTCTTCATATGGGTCATGGCCCCTGACAAAAAATATTTCATTATAGGTACTGTCCCCGGTGCCCTGTATTTCTTTAAATATAATAAGCACAGAATTTGGCTCCGTATAACCGGTGAGATAGTACAGGTCGGGGTTTGGATGATAATTGTAATAATTATCCGCTGAAAAATTTCTTTGCGGATAGGCAAAAATGAAAGCGGCCGAATTGGCAGGCATAAGGTCGCGGAATGCCTGGCGGCGGTTTTTATAAAATTCGGGAGTGACAGGTTGGGTAAATGCCGATGATACGGTTATCATCAGCAACAGAATTGTATTGATGTAGTTGGTGCGCATAGGGTGTTTTAATAGGCATCTAGTCTGTAGTCTGTTAGTCTTTAAGTATTTAATTAATAAGCCATTAAGGCCTAAGAGATTTATGAAGCTTCGCGATTTCCAGCATCCAGTATCCAGCATCTATTTAATCATCACCACCCTGTCACTTACTTTTTCAAATTTCGAAAACACAAGATTATCATCAAACCTGGTGTCCTCCTGAACGGGTTGACATTAAATGTAGTGAACAGTTTGAATATTTGCAAATATGGCGGGTAACCTTGACGAATTCATTAATGCATTTAAGCGCCATAAAGAACTAAGTGAGTGGAAAAAATAGTACATTTAATACTAACCAAATCTTTAAGGAGGAGCTGTCATGATCAGAAAGTTTTTGATTGCATTTATCCTGATGGTTTCTTCAGGAGTCTACGGCCAGCAGTGGGTGAAAGTCTGGTCAGACGAGTTCAATAATCCCGGATTGCCGGACACTTCTAAATGGTCCTGGGAAGTTGGACCTTTCATGAATGGCGAGGCACAGTATTACACAAACCGGCGTATTGAAAATTGCCATATTGATGATACTACGCTCGTTATTGAAGCAAGGAAGGAGAATTATCTTGGTGCTTCATACACATCCTCAAGAATCATTTCACGCTATAAAGGAGACTGGCAGTATGGCCGTATTGAAATACGTGCAAAAATTCCCACCGGCAAAGGATCATTTCCTGCAATATGGCTGATGCCCACTGACTGTATTTATGGAGGATGGCCGTCCAGTGGTGAAATTGATATCATGGAGAATGTGGGTTTTGAGCCGGACAATATCTATAATACTGTTCATTTCTATGGTACAAATGGCACAGGCCATCAATCCTCGGGCAGTCATGTTGCCCGTAACGCACCGTATGATCATTTTTTCACCTATGCCATTGAATGGACACCTGATAAAATCGACTGGTATATAGATGACGCAAAAGTATACACATACTCTAAACCAGTTGGCTCTGATTACCGGTCATGGCCATTTAACGACAAGTTTTATCTCATACTTAATCTTGCAATAGGAGGACAATGGGGAGGATCCCAGGGAATTGATCCGGCAATCTTTCCGTTGAAGTTCATCATCGATTATGTCAGGATTTATAAATGGCAATCTAACCCCGGGCCATATACTCTCACTACTGAAACTTCAACTGGTGGTACTGTAGCGGTAATTCCCCGGCAGGAAACCTATATTGCGGGAACCCCGGTACAACTTACGGCCTTCCCCGATAATGGCTATTATTTCGGAGGATTCCTTTACATGGGCAATGCCAATCCTATAACCATTGAAATGGTAGATGACCTTACAGTGATTCCGCTGTTCTTTAAATCAGGTGAGCTGATAAAAAACGGTACTTTCGACAGGGGCCTTTTCGGGTGGAACAACATTTACATTAATGATAATCTTACACAATCGGCAGTTACCGACTGGGAGAGTGGTACTTATGTATTCAAAGTTCTGAAACCTGCTACTGAATGGTGGCATCTGGGTGATCAGTGGCTGGGTATACCCGTAAAGCAGGGAAAGACATATAAGGTTTCCTTTGATGCCTGGGCAGACAACCCCGGACAATTGGGTATCAGCCTATCCCGGAACTATGGTAATTATGCCGCCTACTATGAGAATCCTTCCATAGCCATAACCCAAACTAAAACAAACTACAACTGGCAATTTACTTTTAATAATGCTTCGGATAATAATTGCCGGCTTTACTTTGGTTTTGGACGTTTTTCCGGAAAGATTTACATTGATAATATAAGCATGACAGAACTTGTAACCACAGGAACTGAAGAGATTGACGATGTTTCACAACCGGTCATTAGCGCAGGAACAGAACCTTCAACAGGCCGTATTCATATTTATTTAACACTTGTACAACCCGAAAATGTTAATCTTACTTTATATAATCTTCAGGGTGTTAAACTAGCAACAATTTATAATGGCTATTTGCACGAAGGGTCTCATAGCATGGAGACTCCATTGCAGAAAGCTTTATTCCCTCCAGGCATATATTTCCTGCAGTTTAAAGGAAGCAGCCATACTTCCTCAATAAAATTTCCCCTGTTTTAAAATAGAGCAGAGACGCACGGCTGTGCGTCTCTGCAATAATAAATCAATTTCCCTTAATAAACCTTTTACAAATCACCCCGCTTCGTGTATTTATTTCCAGCAGGTACATACCTGCCGGCAACCTTGAAACATTGATTGTTTTGTTATTGTTATGAACAGTAATACTCTCTTTTAACATAAGCATACCCGAAGGAGAGATCACTGAAAGTTCAGCCTCTTTTAAATCAGCCAGTCCGCTTACAACTAATTCATTTCCTGCAGGCACGGGAAAGATTCTGATTGCTTCCAATTCATTCTCACTTAGGCCTGTAACATAATTTACATCCACTAACACAGTCTTTGTTGCCGTTGTATAATTTGAACTGTCATCAGGATAAAATACAACCTGTAACGACTGATTCATTCCCGAATCCACAACAGTACCTTCAGGTGGGTTGTATTCAAATGTGCCTGCCAATGATGAACCGGCATTCAGCTGATCTGATGTAAGCGTATCTCCGTTACTCATATCAGCAGGAGTATCCCATGTAATCACCGGCGTAGCCTTGTTCACTGTTAGAATAACAGTTTTAGTGGCTGAAGAAAAATTGATGTCGCCGGGAACGAATGTTACTTTCAGAACTATGCTATCGCCTGCATTCAACAGGGAATTCGATGCAGGAGTGTACACAAATGTACCGGTCATATTGGCGGTAGCATTGAGTTGTGTTGAGCTTAGCCTGGTGCCATAGGTTATCGCGGCGGGATTACTCCATTGGATGGTGGGTCGGAGCGTATCATTGATGGCAAGATCCGTATTTCCGGAATCAATCATCAGGTAAGTGACAGAGTAGGGTGGGGCATCAATGACTATTTCATCATTTATCACACCCGAATTGGCTTTCAAAGTAGCATAATTCATCGGACCACCGGCTACAAGTTCAGGCCCCTGACCATTAATATAAACCTTCCTTGAAAATGGCCTTGTTACGTCAGTAGGTACATCTGTGCCCCCTACCAGTGTATAGAAATAATAGCGGCTGCCTACTTTCTTATTTTCCACATTCACCCGCACATATTGCGGGGCACTGCCTTTGTTAACAATCACGCTGGCAGTCTGGCCCGACCTGAATGTGCTTGAGTAGGCTACAATAGCAGAAGAACCTTTGGTGGTTGTGTTAACCATGACATCGCCCATAAAACGCTGCATGTAATAGAGATAAAAGAAGGCAGGGCGGGGATTAAATGTAGGAACTCCGGGTTCGTTACCATAGGAGTACATGCCATGATCATCACCGTTTCCCCAACCATTGGCAAGATCCCAGCGGCAAGAAAGTCCTATTTTGCTCTTTATAACTTCACCAACGACCATGGCAGAAAACATGCCCCCGATTTGCGATACAGCCTGTTTTGAGCCTACCGCAAAAGTATTGTATTCAGTAAGAGCTATAGGCCGTAAAGGCATTCCGGCCTGTTGAGCGCATGTGTTCACATAATTTATATACCCCGATGTCTGGGCAGGAGCGGACAAAAGCACAGCAGCCGTTGAGTTCTGGTTGTATGGCGTATAATAGCTATGGACTATATAGAAATCAATTACATCACCTGCTTCCTTCATCAAATCCACATTCCAGTTGGCAGGACCACTTCCGGATGCCTCACACGTTACAGCACCTATATATATCTCAAGCCCTTTTTCAGCAGCGGCAGCTTTCATTGAATCCACAAACACCCGGCAGTGTTTTCCGTAAAGCGTACCTGTGATAATCTCAGGCTGTCCGTCTTTGTTGAGTGAAGTATCGATCCGGTAACCGGCCTCCCAGGACCCTGAAACCTCATTCCCGATTTCCCAGAATTTGGTTCTGCCATTATCATACCTGACCCAGTCGGCTGCCATATGCGCAGCCTGAGCAACAGGATCATTACTGGTTCCATACCGCGCATAGCCGTAGTTCACTGTGAGTATACCAGTAACATTCGTCTGGGCGAGAATGCTGTAAAAAGAATCGATACCCATTGTCCATCCTGGTTCCCATGGGTCAGGACGGATGCCGTACCATTCGAAATCCTTACCGCCGCCTGATAATAAAGAATCCGGTACGTCAGCAGGCGGAGTATAATGACTCCTGTTCCAGAAATAAACATCCGAAATACTTCCCGAAGGCCCCCGCAAAACGCCCATTTTACGATCGGATAGGTATTTCATGAGCGTTTTGTTTTCCGACATACTGGATGTGAAAGTATTGGCATTGTCACCGAAAACATAAACCGGCACTTTGGTAACCGTGTCGGTTGCATGAATGGTAACAGCCACCGATGCGTTGAATTCAGATTTGTTTACCGGGTTATAGTCCGGCGTTGAAATAGTCTTCGGTTGCCAGGTATCAAGAAAGAATCCCTGTTGGGTAAATGCAAGGTTGGATACAAAACAAAGAGCAGGAAAAAATAGTAAAGTTCTAAGCTTCATAGTAAAGAGGTTTAATGAAACGCAATAATTGCCTTTCTCAGGTTTGTGCAAATATACGAGAATTAGCAGGCGAGGGTTAATCAGGTTGGGTTAAATAAACTGTCTTGCCTGTATTGGCAGATTCTCTTGCGGCATCCAAAATTTTTACAACAGTAAGATTATTATCGATGGAATAAGGATCATAAGGTTTCATTACTATTTTACCACGGATAACCTGAATAAAATAACTGAAAGGATCTTCATAAACAGCGATATCATTTGAAGTGATTCTTTTCACAGTTTCATTTCCTGTCGACTGGTTTCTCATCCGCATGTCATTCCTGTTATCTGCAAGTATATATCCGTTCTGCCCGTAAATTTCTATGTCTTTCCGGCCAAAAGGCCAATTCCATGAAGCTTCGATAATGCAAATCCCTGTCGGAAAATTAACCAGTATGGTGGCATCATCATCCACCCGGGGATAAACCTGCGGTTTTAAACGCCTTGTAACTGCTGTGACTGAAAGGGGCTTTTCTCCTTTTGTCATATAGGTCATCAGGTTTGCGCCATAACATCCGAAATCAATGATGGCACCGCCGCCATTTTTAACCGGGTCTGTGAGCCATTCAAGGAACTCCTTGCTGCAGCCTATCTCAACGGGACCCTGGTGACCGTCATGAACCACAATTTTTCTGATTAAACCTACATAATTGCTGTCATTCACCAGTTGCCAGGCTTTGGCTGTGCTAGGGTACCATGAAGTTTCAAAATCCGTAAGTACAAAAATCCGGTATTGTAATGCGAGTGCATTGATTTTTTGCGCATGTTCAACATTCACTGCCAGCGGCTTTTCAACCATAACATGAATGCCCCGGGGCGCACAGGCTTCAACAACTTCAAGGTGCTCGAATATCGAACCGAAGGCCAGCACAGCCTCAGGTTTAACCTGGTCAAGCATTTTTCCGAGGTTGTCGAAAAAGAGTCCTTTGTCCAGGGAATACTTAGCGGAATACTTACTTACCAGGTCTGGATTTGGCTCAAAAATTCCCACAACCTGCAAATCCCCTTTGTCTTGATTCATCCGGTCGAGAATGAAACCGACATGGTCATGTGTCATACGGGCAATGGCCATTTTAACCGGCTTTTGCGGTTGTGCATTTGTAATAGTAACCACAGCGAGCAAAATAGCTGATATAATGAGTGTTTTACGTATCATCGCTTTGATTTGGCCGGGGTTTGAGATTGTTCTTTCAATTTTATTTCGTCATACCAGTGCTTCATCACAAAATATGCCCGTTTCTTTTGTCCCTGGTCGGATACAAGCCCTTTCCGGTTGAAATCATCCTGGTATCCGGGTAGTTGACGGTTGGGCGACCTGAAATCCTTAAGTATCCAAGGGGTAGTACCTGCCAGTGCCGGGATTTTCTTAAGCATCGCGATACTATGAACATACAGGTCTTCCTGGTAATCCTCTGAAAAGCGGTCGGTTTTCCCACCCCGGAGCCCGTAAACGCATTCACCGCCGAACTCGCTGATGATGACCGGCTTTTCCTCTGTGAAAGTCCACTCCACCCGGTCACATTTTTCCGGAAGGCCATCATACCAACCCACATACTGGTTGAAACTCAGCACATCAAAAAGTTTGCTGAGCGGATCATTTACAGTCATTAATCCGGGTTTGATCTCTTCCTTTTCAAGGGCGGCACTTACAAATCTCACATTATCCATACTCCGCGCCCTTGCGGCAAGACGGCTGAGAAAATCATACCGGGCATTGCCCTGTGGCGTTTCATTGGCAACTGACCAGACAATGATGTTAGCCCTGTTTTTATCACGGGTGATCATATCAATAAGTTGCTGTTCAGCATTGGAATATGTACCAGGATTGTCAAAACGGATCGTCCAGTAAACAGGCACTTCAGACCACACCATGATTCCCATTTTTTCAGCCTGCCGGATCATCTGCTCATTATGAGGATAATGAGCCAGTCGTACGAAATTGCATCCCATATCTTTCGCCCAGGTCAGCAATGCTATCGCATCATCGGCCGACCAGGCCCTTCCGTTCCTGTAGGCGGCTTCTTCATGAATGCAAACTCCCCGCAGGAAAGTCTCCTTTCCGTTAACCAGAATTTTTGTGCCTTTTGTTGCAAGGGTTCTGAAACCAATCTGATCGGTTATATGGTCGGTCTCGGAGATAATGGTAACTGTGTAAAGTTTGGGATTTTCAGGACTCCATAAAACAGGACTTGCCGGTATATCAAAGGATGCATAACCGTTATTATCTGAAGTAACTTCTGTTGAAATCTTTAATTCAGGTATTTCCACACGTACTTTCTGAACAGGCTTATTTCCGTCGAGTTGTACCCAACCCGTAATCTTTCCCGCATCACCTTTTTTCAGCTGAACATAGTAATCCCTTACCAGGGTAGATGGGGCTTCAATGAGGTTAACTTCCCTGGTTATACCGCCGTAGTTCCACCAGTCGGTTTTCAAAGTCGGCACACCTTCAGGAATCCTTTTATTATCCACTTTAACAACAACAGAGTTTTCACCTGCTTTGATGAGTCCGGTTACCTCGAAATCAAAGGGGGTGAATCCTCCTGTATGGATTCCAAGAGTTTTGCCATTCAAAAAAACGATAGACTCATAATTAACAGCACCAAAATGCAGGAACAGCCGTTTCCCTTCTGTGGGATTATAATCGAATCGTTTCCTGTACCACACTGTGCCTTCATAGTAATACAGTTCCGGCATCTGGCTGTTCCAGTCGCCCGGCACTTTCAGCGTTTTCGCCGATTCGAATTCATATTCCTGCAATACGCTTTTATCTTTCCAGTCAAGATCTTTCCCGAAACTATTTTCAACCGGCTTACGCCTGTAATCATAGTAGCCGTTTTCATATGGGTCGACAATGATTTTCCAGTTACCATCCAGGGAAGTGGTGCTTCTCCCTGAAATATTAATTAACTGCGGGTATGGCTGATTTTGGGCAAAAGATCCGATAGTAATCAGCATCAGAAGGAACAGAACAGTTGTCTTCATTTATAGTATCCAAGATTAAGAGTTTAATGCAGCACTTTTCCTTTTAAGGGCTTACCTTTAGTATCAAGCACCTGGATGTTTGACATGGTTTTGAGCAGGGTGTGATCATCATACATCCAGACTACCTTTTTATCACGGGTTACTTCAAAGGCATGGGGCGCTTCGCCAAAATGATTATGACCAAGCCAGTTGGTGAACACAAGGTTACCATTAGGTAATATTTCCATACCGGTCATAAATTTGAAGCTGATTCCGGGAAGCTCATCTTTTTCAATTTTCCATACGGTGTTCCCTGATCTGTCCACTTCAACAATTCGCGGATCACCATTGTGATCGGAACAGGAAATTAATGTGTTGCCGTTCGGCAGACGAATGACGGAATGAGGACCGCCTGTCACCGGGATTTCTCTTACAACCCGGCCTGCAGAATCGTATTCGCAAACCTTGTCGAGCCCATAGTGAGCCACCAGGTAGTTCCCGTTATCCAGCTTACGGGCATTGCGCATAAATCCATGACCACCATCAGTATCGTCCGGAAGAAGTTTGATTGTTTTTATAATCTGTCCTGCAGGTGTAATTTCAAGAAACTTACCCGAATTACACTCGCCCACAAAAGTATTCCCGTTTGCCAATCGCTGGCATGCGTATATTTCGCTTTGCGATTCATAATTGAAAACAACTTTTTTATCACGGGTTACTTCCTTTACCCCTTTGCCTGTATTGAACAGCAGATTCCCGTTGGGCAGAACCCACAAATCATTGCAGTTCTCGGCCGGATATTGCCAGAGCAGCTTGCCTTCGTCCGATATAATGCATACCAGTCCCCGGGTATAATCCGTGCATGCAAAAGTATGTTTCACCAGCGGCGACAGAACGGATTGAGATCGGATACCGGCAGAAAGGATCAATAAAAACAACAGGTTCAGAATAGTTCTTTTCATGCCGGTATGTATTTCAGTCTATATCAAAAGTAGCATCAAATTTATAATTTTTCGAATTTTAAATTCCTAACCCGGCCTGAACCCACTTTGAATCCGGTTACTTTGTTATTGCTGTCACGCGTGAATTCCATCTGGCCGTAAAACCATTGATCGCCGTTAAATACATTTTCCCTGGTAGGCGATAAATGGATATCCCCGGTTCTGAAATGTCTTGCAACCAGTTTTCCCGATTCAACAAACAAAGTGTATGATGTTTTCAGTTCATCACTGTGATATTCCCCAGTAAAATCATTGAGGTTTACCGATGCAGGATCAAAATCGGGCAGCTTGTTAGCTGTAATTTGCTGTCCCTGTATGCTCACAAGTACTTTCGTTATCTTGCCGTTGTTATCCGGATTAAAAGTAAGTTCAGCATCAGCCTCCTTAACCACAAACCTGTAATTGGATAACCGGATCATCTTTGTTTTTTGTAATCCTTGCGTTTCAACAAAAAGATCGTTATCATCATTTGTAATAGTTGCTATCAGCCCGGGTTGAATTTCATATTTGCCTGAATAGCTGACCAGCATGTCATGCGTCATTGGTGCTTTTGAAGTATCTGCAACAGCTTCAGCACTGGGCTTTTCAGGTTCTCTGGTTTCTTTGTCAGCAAGGTAGATATCCCTGATTTTTCCTGCAATATCACCGGGATTGAATGATGCAAGGTTACTCAGTACATTTACTGAAAAATGCTGATCGGGAATTCTCATTAAATCCGTGCGATAGCCTGCATCAGCCCCGCCGTGTTCATATATTTTAAGTCCCCTGTAATTGTAAATTCCTTGTCCCATAGCATAACCAATGGTGTCACCATTATTCAGCACCTGTCTAAGGTTCATCCTGTCGATAAAATCTTTTCCAACGACCGGTTTTTCAAAATTCAGAGCCCAGAGGCAAAGATCTTCAGAGGTCGTGAACAAGCTGGTTGCACCTGTAGTAGAATAAAGCAAATTACTTTTCTTGAATCCTGTACTGTCGCTATAAAAGGAATAGGCCCTGTTTTTTACGATTTTTTCGCAATCATCATAAAACAGGGTATGGTTCATTTTCAATGGTTCAAAAATCCGTTTTTTTGTGAAATCTGCAAAACTCATTCCCGACACGCGTTTAACGACTTCAGCAAGGAGTGTAAAACCGGTATTGCAATACACCATTTCATCACCGGGATTGAAATTCAATTCTTTTTGCCGGCTTATAAGGTTAATGATTTGTTGGGTGCTGATGTTATCATCCAGTCTCCAGCCGGCCATACCCAGTAATTCCCACTGATCGCGTAACCCGCTTGTATGGTGAAGAAGATGATTGAGCGTAATGACTTTGCCGAAATCGGGAACTTCAGGGATATATTTCCGGATATCATCGTTGATTGACAATTTACCTTCACTCTCAAGCATGAGGATCGCAAATGCAGTAAACTGTTTTGAAACCGATGCTATATGAAAAACGGTTGTAGGAGTTATTGGAATGTCATATTCGAGTTCGGCGCTGCCGTAACCTTTACTGAATATAATTTTCCCGTCTTTTAGCACAGAGATAGAGGCCCCCGGTGAGGAAAGTGTATTAAACCGTGCCATGATCTGGTCGATTTGTTTTTCAGGAGTTATACCCCTCGGTTCGACCGTTTGAAGAGTAATATCATATTTTCCCTTATAATCTTTTACGTCAATGGAACTGACTTCCAGGATATATTTGCCTTTCTTGTCTGACAACAGGGTAATCGGTTCATCTCCGTTGCGGAAATTGGGACTGTCAAACTGGCCCAATACTTTTCCGTCAGGATCGTAAGCAGTAATTTTCAAATCAATGCCGCGCTGAAACAGATTGGCAAATACGAATTGATTGGCATCGAGATTCAGGGAATACCGGTGTGTCTCACCGGTTTTTAATTCGGCTGAAGTTTTAGTTCCTTGTGTTAATGTGAATTCTTTTGTCTGACAATTGACTAAAAGCATGGCAAAGCAAAAAAATGCAGTAATCATGCATTTGTAAGCGATTTGTGGTTTCATTTGATAGAGAATTAATAAAATGGGATTGTATTATAAGGGCTTGGGTCTTAAATATAATTCTAAGACGATTCAATTTTAAAACCGTTACTCTATGGCAAAATCAATTTCCATAAATTCTTTTACCTCTTTGAGCCAGCGGTTCTGAACGAAAGCCACGTGATCGGGATGCTGATTATAGGCGTCATACGCTTTCTGATCAGCGAATTCCATAGAGAGTCCATAATCATAATTGTTCTTTTTGCTGATCTGTTTCATGAACTCAAATTTTTCAACACCGGGAATGGCGGCAAGGTTTTTAATGTCATTAATAAAGTCTGCTTCTTCAGGAGAATCTTTTTCATGTTTGAGGGTGAAGACTACAGTATGGCGGATGCGGGCAGAAGTGTTTTGCGACATGGCGGACGGGATAATGAAAACAGACAATAGTAAGGAAAGAAAGCACCTGGTATACATACACAGTGATTTAAGTTGATCCTCACCCAAAATTACTATTTTCGTTTTCAATTAGCGTCAGTGTTTGGTCAAGAAATTAAAAAACATTAACAATTCAATTTACGTAAACTCCATAAAAACATGAATGTGGTTTTCCTCGTTAACACAATATCCTCTTGGGATGAGCCTGAAAGGGCCCGTCATCAGTTTACTTATGCTCTTGCTTGTTATTACCCGATAATTTTCATTACCAAAAACAAATTTGGAATAAACAGGTTTGTTGAATCTAAACCAAAAGAAAACATTACTGTAATAGAACCCCATTTCCCGGTTAGCAGCAAAATACGGTACCGGTTTCCTCTTATAAATGAAATGTATCAATGCTGGCTCTTTTCCAGGTTGCAAAAAAAATATGGCAAAACAATTTTTACAGTTAATTTCGATTTCTCAGCTACATTGATTTCACGCTATTTTGCAAATACTATATATTACTGTAACGATGAATTCAGTGGAAATTATAAATATAGCAATGTTTTGATGGACAAGTATATTAAAGAATGTGAAAAGAGAGTGATCCGTTCTTCGAGGTTTTGCATTGCCACATCCAAATACTTGACTGAAAAGCTGAAAACGAATAACAGCAATACTTTCGAAATTCCGCTCGGATCTTCAGTACAAATTCCCGACTATAACCATCCACAGCCGTTTAAGCAAAACGAAATTATTACCGCAGCAATTTTAGGTTTCATAAATGAGCGCCAAATTTCAATTGAACTGATTAATAGAATTATTGAATCTAAAAAACTACAACTGGTACTTATCGGGTCTGTGGAGCCTTCTTTTAAAAACAAGTTAAGTAATATTCAGCGCGTTAAAATGACAGGTGAACTGAAAGGCTCGGCCTTATGGGCAGAATTAACAAAAATTGATGTAGGCCTGGCATTGTATAATTTAAAGCAGATTAACCCGGGAAATACTTCCAATAAATTATGGCAATATCTTTTGGCTGGTAAGCCTGTTGTAATCAGTGATCTTCCTAATCTCAGGGATATGGATTTCCCGGAAAAATCAGTATATAGATTTTCTGATGATAACAAACTCCTTGATACCATATTGTTAGCAGTAAACGAAGACTCTGAAAAATCTTATTTTGAAAGAAAGGACTTTGCAAAACAAAATAGTTGGGATGTTCGCGTAAATCAGTTTCTCGGAATTTTTAGAAATTATTTTCCATTTTAAATTCCGGACTGGCTGTAACTTCGTATCCCGTCAATAAATTTCTTTTCTGATTTTTTAACAGGCTGATTTTTGAATGATTATAAAGGATTGATACCTTTATTCCTTGTAATCAACCTGGAGTGAATCTGCTTCGAAATTCTATTATCATTATCGGTATTTTCCTGGAACTGTTTTCTTTAGAGGTCGGAGCGCAGAACAGCGAAGTTTTTGGAAGACTTGTGGATTCTCTTACCCACATGGGCATTGCTTCTGCTGATATCTTCAATTATAACAGAAATGTACTGGTGCATTCGGATTCATTGGGATATTTTAAAATTGGTTCTTCTCCCGGTGACACCCTTGTTCTATCAGCCGGAAATAATTCGTTTCTGAAAATCGTTGTAGCTGGAAATTATATCAATTCAAAATCACCCAGTATTTTTTCGCTTTCAATACAAAGTCATACCTTATCCGAAGCAAGAATTTACGGCTGGAATAATTATCCCGAATTCCGTGAGGATTTCATTGATCTTGAACTGGCAGAAACTGATGTCGAAAAGTTAAATAACAGTTTTTCCGACCGGATAAAAATTGAAGGCCGGGCGGCCTATGACTCTGCCCTGCTGTCGGGTAAAATCTGGGCACCCGGGCCATTCCCCATTTACACCCGTGATGAAAAGGAGCGGTTAAAACTGAAAGCCCGGGTTGTAACAGATTCTCAAAAAAAGAAGGTTTATGAGAAATTTAACCCCGGATTGATCCGGAAAATTACAGGGCTGACCGATGAAGAAGAAATAATTAAATTTATGGTTTACTGCCATTTTTCGGATGAATACCTCCTGGATATAATGGATATCGATCTTTATACTGAAATTGAGAAAAAATACAGGGAATACAGTAAGGCATCTAAACAGTAATTAAAAATATCGGTAATTTTAGATGTATTAAACCATCTAATCATGTCAAGAACCATCTTAGGTTTGCGAGGTTTTTTAATCCTGTCGGTTATCTTTGACCTACCATTGCTTAGCCAGGAATTGCCAGCCCCTTTTCTCATCATCCCCTCACCAAAACAGGTAAAAGTCACCGGTGCTAATGGATTGCCGGCAACAGCACTGAATGCTGTAATGCTAAAGGGAACGGTTAAAAGACCTGTTATGGGGAATCTTTTATCCGTTCTTCCGGAAACACATATCGACAAAAAAGGTGCTTTGCAATTGGAAATAGATACATCCCTGAGTCTGCCTTCCAATGAAGGATATATCCTTACAATCAGACAAAGCGGAGTCACTATAAAAGCAAAGGACCATGCCGGTCTTTTTTACGGGTGCCAGACTCTTGAACAGATGCTTGAAGATGCCTTGGAATATAACAAACCTCTTCCCGCATGCGAAATAACCGATTACCCGGTTCTGGCCTACAGGGCGGTGCATTTTGATGTCAAGCACCACCTCGATCATATGAACTATTATTATGAAAGCATTGACCGGCTTGCCCGATATAAAATAAATGCCGTTGTCTTTGAATTCGAGGATAAACTCAGGTACCAACGGCAGCCGCTTGTCGGCGCCCCACAGGCAATCAGTATCGACGAAATGGCGGCACTCACCCGGTATGCCCGTGAAAGGAACATTGAAATTACACCCCTTGTACAGGGTCTGGGCCACGCCACTTTTATTCTGAAACATGAAGCCTATGTTCCCCTCAGGGAATTGTCGTGGAACAAGTGGGCCTTCTGCCCCCTCAATGAAGGCACGTACCAGGTGCTGTTTGACCTGTACCGTGACGCAATTGACGCCACACCGGGATCAAAATACCTGCATATCGGCGGAGATGAGATCGGCAATATCGGGTTGTGTCCCCGATGCAAACCTATGGCCGACAAGGAAGGGATGCTAAGCCTCAGCCTTTACTGGCTTAAGCGGGTTTGTGAATTTGCGGCGGAAAATGGGCGAATACCTGTTTTTTGGGACGATATGCCGTTGAAAGAAGCCGGTGTTTATGAAACCACCTACGACGACGGAATCACTGAATCGGATGCGAGGCAACGATGGGAAAAAGGAATGCCGGCGATGGACAGCTTGCTGGAGGATTTCCCCAAAAATTGCGTGTATATGCGGTGGAATTATTCCATGGCCCGTCAACCGGGGAATATCATGGCACTCGACTGGTACAAATCGCGTGGCCTGAATACAATGATCGCAACTGCCACCAACACGGAAGGGGGTGAGTTGTTTCAGCAGGATATAAGGGATAAAGGTGCTGAATCTGCCGGGATAGTTAGCATTAAAAGCTTTATTGATCTTGCCGCACAAAAAGATGTTAAGGGAATGCTGTGCACAGCCTGGGATGATAAATCACCTCATATGGAGAATTACTGGCGCGGATTTATTGCAGCTGCCGAATACAGCTGGTCTCCCGGCGGACGTACACTTGAAAAGTTCGATGAGGCCTGGCTCAGGCGTGAATTCGGGCTGACCGTGCCGGATTACCTTCTGTTTCACCAAAAGCTGAGGGAAGGATCGGAATTCTGGTATGAGGCATTGTATAAACAGGGCAATATGCTGGATGAGGATAACAAATTACAGAGCCTTACTCGGGTTGAACACTGGTTGCCGCCGTTGGCAGGACAGGAAAATGTGGTTTTTGATTACTCACAGAAACTGATTGAACTGCCTGATCCAAATGCGCCGGGTGCATGGTCAAAAAAGTATAGCGACCGGCTTAGTATAGCTGGGAAACTGGTTAATGAATACCCGGAAAATATAAGAAGACTTCAGGCATTACTCGACGCATCCTTAAGAAACAGCTATTATTGGGAGCTGGCCATTGCCTTGTATGAGTTCCAGATGAATACGCCACGTCTGATGGTTGCCCTTGAAAAGATGGACCAGGGCCAAAGCAATGGCAGGGATGAAGTTAAATTGGCTATTGACGATTTTGATAAACGTTGGAATAATCTGAAACAGGTATATAGCAAAACACGGTTTGTCGAATATCCTCAAAATTATGTTCCCGACCGGTATTTTCACCTGGCCAGCCAGCGCGAGGACCTGTCATGGATGATCCAGGCGCAGGAGTTGCTGATGCCGTATATAAAGAAGTTGATTGATATGAATTAACTGGCTGATTACCTTCGGTTGATCACGGTTTATGGTTGCCCTATCAAAGAAATCCCTGCGCCTGCCGGCGTACGGGCTTTTTTATTTGTGGTCCACTGCAAACTTTAGTTTGCGTGGTCCCCAAATAAAAAATCCCTCTCCGACTATGTCGGAGCAGGGATTTCTTTGAGGTCTCTGGCGGACTATCGCAAAATAGATCTTATATGTCTGTGTTATAATTTAATACATTTAAGTAAGTTATCATAATGTGTAATTATTGTAGCTTTATAATTGTAAAAGTGATTGCACCTTTTTCCTGGCATTCGAATAAACCTCCAGATTCTGGTTAAACCTCAATTCTTGAATTATAGGTTTTATTTTAATAATGTGATGTTCAGCCCACCTCATGATCTTTTCCCCCTGCTTGTTATAACCTAATATTACGGTTTGCGGTATTAATCCCATATTTGAAAGTTTGTCAAATAAAGATGTACTAATATTTAATGATCTTGCAGCATCTTTACGACTTAGCACTACTATATTCGAGATAACGCTTTTTGAATTATTGTCTGAACTGTTTTTAAGTCCTGTTATTTCAACAATTCTTTCTATTAATTCATCAACGGTAATGTTCTGAACTTGTACAATATTCATCCTAATTTATTTTAGGCCTATTTTATATATATCTATAGCATTAAGAAGATCCTGGTATCTTTCAGCTAGTTGTTCCATTTTTTTGTAAAGTTCTTGATTCCCGGGTGCATATTGATTTAAGCATTCATTAATTTTTTCCCCAAGAACATGAATCATGCTTTCGATATTCTTAAAAAACTTTTCTCTTTTCTCAAGCTCCTCTTTATATTGCTTTGAAGTCTCAACTAAATTTTTGGCTGTGATATCTTCAAAGTCTGAATACCTAAGTATATCATACATTGATATATCTAAGATTTCGCCAATCTGTTTAAGTCTTTCTATAGATAATGAGATTTTACCGTTTTCCATTTGACCATAAGCACTTTGACTTATATTCATGTATTCAGCCATTTTTGCCTGGCTAATGTCCTTTAGGTGTCTTCGAATCCTGATTTCCTTAAGTAGTTGTTTATAAGATTCGTTCATTATCAGTAAAGCTTAATTTTTAGTACTATAAAAGTACTAAATATCAGTTTATTAATCAAGTAATAATTATATTAATTACGGGTGTTAATAAATAATATAAGTAATACTGGTAATTATATAGTAAATCTTATATATTTGTTGTGTTATTAAAACTTTAAATTATGAATAAACTTACTTCAATAGTAAAAGAGATTGAAAGTCAATACTTTCATTTAAAACCGGTAAAAGATTTTCCAATACTTACAGGGATTAGTCGAAAAAGGTGGGGTTTATTGATAAGAGGAGAAAAGGAACCCACATTAAAAGAAGCACATATTATCTCGAAAATGCTTAAAGTTGATTTGTCAGATTTACTCGACTGATATGGAATATGTTGCCTTATATAATAAAGAAGAGCTGGAAAGCATAATAATGAAATGCTTAGACAGACATCAATCTGAAAGTCAGAAGAAACTGGATCAATCAACCACCTTCACAATTAACCAGGTGGCTAAAAAATTACGCCGGCATCATACCACTATTAAAAAGCTTGTGAAAACAGGGCGGATCCCTGTTACAAACGATAATAGAATTACTCAGCTGGCGTTGAATGAATATCTGTCAGGATTACAAACAACTCATAAATAATAAACCCGCCTGGTAGACACAACCAATGCGGGTTATTTTTTAACAACAAGCTCAACCAATGGACAAAGATACTGAAATCACCATTCCAAGTTGTATTAACCTGTACGATAATTTTATCAATGATTATAATCTTACCAGGGATGACATTATTTCCATTGGTAGTATTTCAGGTGAAAGAGACCAGGAA
>DATGXG010000031.1 GCA_035299085.1 Bacteroidales bacterium
GAAGTTGAAGCCTATTGGCTGGCAGATTCAGAAGGCGTTATTGACCATGTATACCTATTTCAGCACGACGAATATATCTGTACGGCAACCAAGATAGTGGCTTACAATGAGGCAACTTGCGAACAGTCTGATGAGGACCGCGAGGAATATACTAAACAGGCCAAATATGTAAGCCACTTTGATAAAACCATCAAGGATCGCAAGAATAAGCTGAACAAAATTGCCATCATGCCAGCAGAGACAATTGACGAAATTGAATCCATACAGGTTGAAACTGTAGAACACAAGAGTATTTCTAACCAGGAAGATGATATTGAGAAGTTGATCGAGGAGTATGATCCCAGGGAATACCAGGACAAAGCGCACTACGATTTCTAAATATCAATTAAACTACAATTAATTATGGTTACAAATGAATTTAAACTAAGGATCCTGGACGCCCTCAAAGATGCCAGGTCAAACTTCGGAGGTAGCGACGCCAAGTTTGCTATTTCCATAGGTATAAATGCCGCACAGTGGAGCAGGATAAAAAACGGGGAGGTTGACAAAATATTGAGTGACGCCAACTGGATCAGCCTGGCAAGGACTTATAATGTTCAGCTGAGGCAGGAACGTGAATGGAAAACCGCTAAGACCCCGGTTTACGAATTTATCATGCATCAGTTGACCATGGCACAGCAGGAAAGTGGAAGCCTTCTTTTGTGTGATATTGCTGACATAGGCAAAACCTATTGCGCCCGCATTTATGCCGCCACCAACCTGAATGCTGTTTATGTTGACTGCTCGCAGGTTAAATCTAAACAGAAGCTTGTAAGGCATATTGCTAAGCTGTACGGATGTGGGTACAATGGCAGGTACAGTGATGTATATGCAGACCTGGTATTCTATCTCCGGAGCATCCAGAATCCTATGGTTATTCTTGATGAAGCCGGTGATCTGAACTATGAAGCATTTCTGGAATTGAAGGCCTTATGGAATGCTACAGAACGCTGCTGTGGTTGGTGTATGATGGGAGCTGACGGGCTGAAGGAAAAGATGCGCAGATCCATTGAATTCAAAAAAGTGGGTTATACGGAGCTTTTCAGTCGTTACGGATCCAGGTACCAGAAGATTACTCCTGACGGATCCGACGAATTGAGAAAGTTTGCACGCCTGCAGGCAGCTCTCATTATTAAGGCCAACGCACCCACGGATACTGCCGATGTGCAAAAAATCATCATGAAAACAGACGGCAGCTTACGCCGAATCTATAACGAACTTTCGAAACTATCAGCATAAATGGGGAGAGCTGTCAGCATGACTCAACTACTCACAAAGAAATTCAATTTACTACCCTTTGACGGAATATGGGAAGCAAGCTTCGGAAAACCGGAGCTGGCTGGCTCATGGCTCATCTGGGGGCAAAGCGGAAGCGGTAAGACTCGTTTTACCCTGCAGCTATGCAAGTATTTGAGTCAATTTGGGCGTATTGCTTACAATAGCAGAGAAGAAGGATGCGGACCGACTATCCAGAAGGCTTTCATTGAAACCGGAATGGATACTGTTAAAAGGTCAAGCATCATTTTACTAAATGAATCCACCCAGGAACTTTATGAAAGGTTGAAGCGCAAGAAGAGCCCACAGATTGTGGTAACGGACAGCGTTCAATATTCCGGGATGAATTACCGTGATTATTGCACTTTCAAGGACACGTTTAGAAGCAAGCTATTGATTTTCGTGAGTCATGCGGATGGAAAAGAACCCTCTTCCAGGACTGCTAAAAGCATCCGCTACGATGCCGACGTGAAGATCCGCTGCGAGGGATATAAAGCCTTTGTCACTTCGAGGTATGGCGGTGGAGAAGTTTTCACTATTTGGCCGGAAGGTGCCGAGCAGTACTGGGGTGAAAACATAATATCAATAAACTAAAAAACAGGACATGGTAAAATTAACAGTGATATACATTCCGGAAAAACGCCGACTGACCTTTTTTAAGGATGGCCGAATGATGGGAGGCCTTTGCGGCCAAATAGCAGAACAGCGTTTCAATGCTATTAAAGAGCAGGTAGAAGCATCAGACATACTCAAATCTCTCATACATGGAACTGAAGCAAAAACGAAGAAGGTTTAATGCCTTACTGGCTGCAGGCCAAATGATGGATGCAAAAGAACATATCCTGTCCGGGTATGGTGTTTCGAGCACCCTGGATCTGACGGAACCCGAACTGGATGGTCTCATCTCCAGGGTTGAGAAATTACTCGCTCAAAAGAAGGATGATACGGATAAAGCGATCCGGGAATGGAGACATAAATGCCTTCGGAAAATGAATGAATGCGGCATCAATACGAACGACTGGAATGCTGTGAATGCTTTCATGCTGAATAAACGCATATGCGGTAAACATCTCTATGAACTGGACCTGAAAGAACTCCAGGTATTACACCGGAAACTGCACAATGTTAGAGATAACATCATTGCAAAACGACAGGAAGAACTTCTGAAAGCAATGAGCAACTAATATGAAAAGGAAAGATATCATCAGTGTTGAAAAAATGATCTCAGAGATCCAGCATTGCATTAAGCTAAAGAACGCATTTTTTGAAAAGAGTATTGATTTCGAGGAATGCGCCGCCCTATTAATGGAAATAAATAATCTCGAAATGAAACTTGAATTCTATAATACTTTAAAGCATGGAACAAAAAAAGTTATGCAGCCTATTGAAATATCCGCCATCCGCCGAAATATGCATGACACTCGGCCTCGATGACCAGGATGTTTCGTCAAAGGTTATTTGGGATGGTACCAGGGAGACGCTTACCATATTTGAAAACGGTGTGCCTCTTGAAATTGAAACAGGATCCCAGGGACTTTTAACATTCATTGAAATCTTTTTAGCCGCTAATCATAAACGCAAATCATGAACCAAAAATCAACTGCAGAATTCTGGATTGACGAAGCCGGAAATAAAATTCCCTACAACCGCACCAATAAGGTAGAACGGTTGATGGAACGTCAGGCAACCAAGCTACTTGCCAAAGCAAAGGAAGTTCAGGCCAAGCTAATAGCTCTTAAAGCTGAATTTCAGGCCATCAGTGATGAGGTGTATAATGCCTTTATGGCTGAACGTGAAATTAAATCCGAACGCAAAGGAAACTTCACCTGGTACAATTTCGACCGGAGCATAAAGGTAGAAATCAACATCAGCGAGCGGATCACCTTCGATGAACTTACCATAACCGGTGCAAGAGAAAAACTTGACCAGTTTCTCACAGAGAATATGGACGGTAAGATCGAATTCATTAAAGAACTGGTTATTGATGCCTTTAAAACATCAAAAGGCCAGCTGGATGCCAAGAAGATAATGAGTCTCCTGAAGTATCGTTCGAAGATTAAGCATGAGATGTACCAAAGTGCCATGAACGACATTGAGAGTGCCATCAGGAGACCCAGTTCAAGAACCTACTACAGGATATTCGAACGCACTGAAAGCGGCGATTATAAACTGATTGATCTAAACCTAAGCAGCATTTGACATGAAACTGAAAGAATTTAACAAGGAAAATTCAATGGGTGTAACTCCAAGGGCACCCTTCATCCGATTAAACCGGGGAGCAGGATTGATAACCCTTAATTCGGGTGTTAAAAAGCTGATGAACCTTAAACCAGGAGACAAGGTCAGTTTTTTCCAGAATGATGAAAATGCAAAAGACTGGTACATCGGTAAAAGTAAAGAAGGATTTGAGGCCTGGGCGAAGGATGATAATACCTCATTATGTTTGAACAATTCCCTTACCGTAAACGAACTGCTTAATTCGACCGGGTACACAGACGTGAAGGGTGTTTCGTTTCCCGTGTCCAGTGCGGAAATCCAGGAGGGGGGGGGTAAAATTATTCTTTATAGTTACCGCAAAGCCAGCTAATATAAAGAAGAAATGAGGGGTTACTCCCAAATGAATCGGCTTAAGAAAATACTCCGGATCCAGGAGATCACCCTTGAACATACTAACAAGGGGGTGACACAGGAATGGATATACTGGAATATCATATACCCAACCTTTTTTATCCATAGAACTACTTATTACAGGTATTTATCCACTAATGCTAAGGCTGAGCTGAAAAGGCTATGTGCTGAACCAAGCTGAAATGACAGAATGCAAGCAAGCTATACTGAATTACTTAAAACAGCAATTTGATGCATCAAAATGGCCTTTTTTCGGTTTTGTCCAGCTCAAAAAGCAATTTGGTAAAAATACCAGGGATGCTCTCAATGCTCTTCGTACAGAAGGGATCATTCGCAGACGTGAAGGAATCAATGATATCATTATAGAATACCTAAATGGCCAAGTTTGAAACAGCATATAAACTTACATGCGGACAAGAGGGCGGGTACTCAAACAGCTCGCATGACAAAGGCGGTGAAACCTATAGAGGAATAAGCCGCAAATGGTTTCCTGAATGGAAGGGTTGGAAGGTTATTGATTCCTATAAAGCCAATCATGACCTGCAGCAGGGAGAATACATTAATGACTTTGTCCTCGAGGAGCTGGTATATGACTTTTTTGAAGCTGAATTTTGGGATGCTAACCGGTTAAGTGAAATTACCTCCCAGGAGATAGCCAATGAAGTTTATGACACTGCAGTGAACATGGGTAAGAACACTGCAGCAGTATACCTGCAGAAAGCAGTTAATCTGCTGAACCGAAATCAGAAAGACTACAATGATATCAAGGTAGATGGACACATTGGAACCGCTACTCTTTCCCTGGTGAACAGGTACCCCAATTCGGCAGTACTCATAAAAGTACTTAATGGTTTACAATTTGCCTGTTACCTGCAGATCTGTGAAAAGGATCCTGATCAGGAATACAATTTTAGAGGCTGGTTAAACAGAGTTTAAACAATATACAAATGGAACCGATTCTCACACGAACATTTGAAATAAGCCGCACCGTGCGCTGTGGATTTTGCGAGGGGACGGGATGTAGAGATCTGGGATTTGGAGTTGAAAAGTGTGGCTTTTGTGGTGGATCGGGAGAGCTGATCGATGTGAGAAAAGGTTCCGTTTGTCTTTATCCGAAAACAGTTGAAAATGGAACCAAATAAGCGTTTTAAAAAGGCATTTGATTACTTGTGCTCTGCCACCATGATAACCTATGATGATATGATGAGCAAATGCCGAAAGCATGAAATTGTAGTGGCCCGGCAGCTGATGGCATCTGCCTTGTGGGTAAAAGGTTACAGGCTTAAAAATATAGCTGAAGCGTTAAACGTGACCCATAGCGCAGTTTTACATGGGGTTGACACATTCGATAACCTGATCGCAACGGATAGAGACCATAAGAATTTATATGGTCCTATTTATAATCGCGTTCTGGATTTAGTAACAAGTCGTGGCGGAGCTATTAAAGATGGTGTTTATCTATGCGGAAAAGTAACCGGAATTGAGTATGAAGAAGCTCTTGAGAAGTTTAATTCCATAATGAAAGAACTTAAAAGAAGCAAGTTTCAAAAGATATTCAATCCGCTTGCTTATGATAAGTACATGGAAAACAACTTTGAAACGAACAAAAGATGCTTTTATCACATGCTTTCCTGCAAATACATTTACGTGCTACCGGATGCCTGCAAATGTGAACAAGCCAGGCTTGAAATGGAGGTGGCTAAAAACATTGGACTTACTTTTTTAACCGAACAGGATTTATACTATTAATATGGAGGAATTCATATTCACTTCAGGCACATTTGAAGGTTCCATGCGATTCGGGTATGTGAACGGGATCCTGGAACAATTTGAAAATAATGCCATCCTTAATGACACTCAGATGAATCATTTGAGCACTCATTTTCCTTTTCGGATGGAATACCTGGAATCACTTAAAGGATCCTCAGGGGTAATAAAAGAAATAACCGACCTGAGCTTTGAAGCATTCTGGAATAAATACGAATACAATGTTGACAAACAGCAGGCGGAACACTTTTGGAGTAAGATGTCCAGAGAGGATAAACTTGCCGCCTTGGCCGGTATTACAAAATACAAGTACCGCTGTAAGCTCAAGAATACAGCTATGATATACCCGGTAAGGTACCTCAGGAACCGGAGATGGGAAGATGAGTGAGATCTATTATTAACCAATATCTTGAAACACATGAAGCCAATTTTGATTTTGTTTTGCTGCCTGGTGATATCCCTGGCAAGTTCAGCGCAAAATGCCGGAAAGATCCTCTTATTTGATGCTGCAACCGTTACGGGTTCTGCCACTAAGTGTATACCACTTAAAAGCGAGGACATGGGATTTATGCAAGTGGTCTTTACCTCGCTTGATTGTGATACTTCACTGATAAAAGTTGGATATGGCCTTACTGATACGGTAGTGACCTATCCATCCACGCTATCAGGATTAAGCAATCCGATTGTATTAAATAAACTGGCTACCGATCCTTATGATTCAGGTCAGCTCTTTTTCAGCCATACAGTATCCGGTAGGACTAATTGTGCTTTCGGAATTATGGTTCCGCAATGGAGACCCTACTATTTAACATTTGAATACCGTAAGGCCTGTAATCATGGTAAAATTTATTTAATCTATAAGAAGTAATGAAAGCACTATTAATTATCGTTTTAATGGCCATTACAACGGTTTGTAATTGCCAGGTAGCTGAAGACAATGGTAAACAATCGGAAGATACTTATTCAAAAGGCGAAATAGATGATAAAATTGAAGATATTGTTATTGAGGCTGGTGCCGGCACTGTTACATCGGTTGGTATTCAGACTGGTACATCTGGGTCAAATATAAATATATCCGGATCTCCAGTAACCACAACCGGGACAATTACAATAAATATCCCAACTGCTTCTGCTACAAATAGAGGCGCATTAAGTACTACAGATTGGAGTCATTTTAACTCTGCTTATAGTTGGGGAGATCATGCCGGACTATACCGGTTAGTAAATTGGGTTCCTTCATTTGCCGATATATCTTCAAAGCCTACTACGTTATCGGGTTTTGGAATAACAGATGCAATGAGTACCTCTCATGCAGCTAATGGTATTAGTGGTTCCGATATAACTAATTGGAATGCTAAATTATCAAATATAACAGGACTTATTAGCCATGGTAGTAATGTTACTATTACAGGCAACGGTACAAATGGATCTCCTTATGTTATAACTTTTTCTGGAACAGGAGGCACAGGAACCGGTCTGAGTGAATCAGAAGTAAATGCACTTATCGAGGCCGCTTTAAATGCCAAAATACAGTCTGCAACAGTCGCTATTGCCAGGAAAGATTCAGGAGATACGTATGTAACTCCATATCAATTAGAGTTGCTGCAAAATACAGTTATAGCACAAGCAGAAGAAATAACAGCATTACAGACATGGGTCAGTTCTCATGGTGGATCAGATTTAACACCGCCTCATTTTTCAAGCGCACAAATTTTGAATGCTAGTCCGACTATTGTAAGGATTACTCTTGATAAAAACGACTTGAATCAGGATTCCATTTCTACGACAGCGAGTTTTACTGTAAATGATGATGGTACGCCTGTAACCGTATCTTCAGTAGATGTAGTTGATAGTGTAATATTGGTAACAATTACTCCAGCTGCCGAATATGCATCAGTGTATACATTCAGTTATACTCCCGGTGCAAACGCTATACAGGACATTTCGGGTAACAAGTTGGCTAGTCAGTCAAATAGATCAATAACAAACAATGTTGCTCAGGCCGCACAGAACATGATCAATAATGGAACCTTTGCCAGCGCAACTGGTTGGACACTGAATGCAGGGGTTACTATATCAAATGGAGTGGTGAATATACCACGGGCAAATACATGGTTTTCCCAGCTTGAAGCAGATATGCAAACGGCATTGACGGCTAATACAAATTATAGACTAACATTCGATCTTGCAGCTCCCAATGGAAATATAGACATCCAGCTTTGGGATGCTGGAAATAGTACCCAGCTGACAACAAATACAGTATCCTGTACATCCGGAGCTAATACAATTGATTTTACAACTCCCGCTTCACTTAACTATGATAAGGGTATACGTTTCCGTATTTTCTATTCTGAAGAAGGTTCAATGGATAATGTAGTCTTATCAACTCTATAACCTATGAAAAGAGTATTATCCTACCTGTTAATGGTTGTTTCATTATCAATTAATGCCGAAACTTACTATGTATCCACGACGGGCAATGATAATGATAACGGCGATATTACCCATCCTTGGGCTACGTGGCAGAAGGCTTTTAATAGTGCACAGGCTGGGGATACAGTGTATTTTCGTGGCGGTATTTGGTACCCAGATGCTACCTTACCAGCTCCTTACGCCAGTCAGATCACATTGATTGACCCTACAACAAGTCATGGACATTCTGGCACATACACAAATCCAATCTGTTATTTTAATTATCCGGGTGAAACACCGATACTTGATTGTCGTAATGTTGTACCCGTTAGCAATTGGAATACGGGAATCAGTATATATAACGCTGAGCATATAAAATTCCGGGGGCTAACGGTACGTAATGTTTACCAAACCCGTAATTATGTGGAGTGCGGAGGAATAGGAGCAGACGCTTGCGCCAATCTATCCTTTGAAAATATGTCCGTGTATAATATTTCAGGATACGGGTACAAGGATGCCAGGAATCAGAGGTATAGTTACACCTACGATTCTACCTATTTTGTCAATTGCGATGCCTACAACTGCCTTGATAGCCTACCATACAATTCAAACCATACATCAGGCGGTAACCTAGCAGATGGATTTAAGACTTACAACGATACCACGAATCATGGAACATGCATATACTATCTGTTTCAGGGGTGTAGAGCATGGAACTGCTCGGATGATGGATTCGACCCATCCAGTGACGGTAAGGTAGTTATCGAAAATTGTTGGTCTTTCCTTAATGGCCAGGTTGATCCTGTTGTATTCTCGGAACGTGGAGGTAATGGTTTTAAGACGGGGGGAATGTGGCAGGATAATGGGACTGAAGTAACAAGAATTGTCCGAAACAACCTAGCCGCATTTAATTTGGAAGATGGATTCTTTATGCTTGAATATGTCGATTACTGGCGAACTAATGGAAGGATTTATAATAATACCAGCTACAAAAACGACTATGGTTTTGCAAATAGCTCCAATGCGCTACATCCTACTGTTTTAAACTTATATCAGAACAATATTGCATACCAGAATATATCGGGACCTGTTTTAATGCCTTACATGGATATTCCGGAAAGCCACAATACATGGGATGGAATTAATAGTTTCAATGGGTATTCATCGACCGATACCGTAACTGTCACGGATGCTGATTTTGCATTGGTAGATTCCGCTCAAGGAGTAGCTCAGCTCATGGCTTCAAGAAAGTCTGATCATTCTTTACCGGATATCACATTTTTAAAACTGGTAGAAAGTAGTGATCTGATCGATGCTGGAACTAATGTCGGTTTACCTTATGCTGGTTCAGCTCCCGACCTTGGTTTTAATGAGTATGGTCTAGAGGAAGCTCCTGTAATTGATACGTCAAGACATCTTGTTAAGTATACAGACGATAATCTAATGTCTGATGGAGCAGGTAATTTTATGGTATACGGAGGCACTGACACAACAATACCAGACGATACCACAACGCCACCAGATCCACCAGCAGGTGGACAGATAATTGCTGACCATAATGCAGTGGCCGCTTTTGATAATATACCTCAAAACTGGATTGATTCTGTAAAAACTATGTGGATGTGTTATGCCGGTGAATCACACGCCCTTGGTTTAAGAACCGCTTTATTTGAGTTATCACAAACCAATTCAACCTATATAACATATAATTCAAATCCACCAGCAGGTCCTACACCAGGTTATCTTAGACTATCTGGTCGCATGTACGGTGACTATTCTAATGCAACCGGATGGACAGAATCTTATGGAGAAGAGGACTGGTGGGATAATTCAACAGCCATCGAGAGGACAAAAGCTAGTTTACAATATGCTCACGATCAGAATTTAAAATTGAGTGCTGTAGGTTTCGGATGGTGCTGGGATGCTACAGCCGGTAATGCAAGCAGTGGCACAGATGCAACTACAGGAAATCATTGGTATGGCTGGAGCGAACAAGGACCTTCTGGTGACCACGCCTGGGGAATAGATGATGCTGACAACTCTGCATCCGGTAACTCTATAAATATGGATGATTATCTTGATGCAACTCAACAATATATTAATTACTGCGCAACACATAACATTCCTACTAAAGTATTTTTTACCACTGGTCCAGTCGATCGGGGAGCCAGCCAGGGAAGTGAAGCTATGTATCAGGGATACCTTAAATATGAACACATAAGGAATTATGTGTTGCAGGACGAAACGAGAATACTATTTGATTTTGCTGACATCCTTTGCTACGACAATGGTAGTTCAACGCCATATACTGTAACATGGGATGGTCATACATTTCCGGAGATCACTCCTACCAATCTAGGTTCAATGGATGCCGGACATATCGGATCAGTAGGCCGTGCAAGGTTGGCAAAAGCAATGTGGTGGATGTTGGCACGGATAGCTGGTTGGGATGGAATAAGTAATTAAAATCAAACCCATGAAAATCCTAAAAACCCTCACCTACGTTTTCTTTTCTCTATTTCTGGTATTGGTTATTACCAATTGCATCACAAACGGAGCAAAGGAGCATTATGCAAATGCTGATGCGCAAATTAAGCTCACCGCATTTATGATCGCTTTCCTGGTTCTTGGCACTATATCCGGTATTATTACCGGTATTTCTGGACTAATCAAATTCTTTAAAAACAACTAATGGAAACACTTACCGAAAACAACGTACACCCTTTAGGTCAACTTGACGGTTGTTCTAATACCCGAACGGGTATTAAGTTTAACTTGCTCACTCCGGATCCGGGGATGATATCCATAGATGATATTGCCTCAGGATTGGCCTATCAAAGTCACTTTAACGGACAAACTCCGCATTTCTTCAGCGTGGCTCAGCATTGTCTGTTAACTCTTCACAATTACTTAAAATGCACCGCCCGGCAAGATGACAAGCTTGCCCTGGTATTATTACTTCATGATGCCGCCGAGGCGTACATTGGGGACTTAATTAAGCCGATCAAGATCTTTTTACCTTTCTTTAATACCGTTGAAGACCGCATTATGAAGGCCGTGGCCATTAAGTATCAGATTGAGCCGGTTGCCTTTAAATCACCCCTGGTAAAAAGATGGGATATGCTTGCCCAGGAACAGGAGTTTGAAACCTTTTATAAAGGATCTACTGAGTTCATAAAGGAGTACCTGCAGCCGGAAGACGCACGGATTGAATTCCTGGCCACATTTTGGGATCTATACACAGCCTAATTTTAAATATAACAGCATGGACAGTATTAAATGGGATGTATCACGAAAGGATTCTGAGTTAATCGTCAGAATATCCGACCGCGCAGAGGACACTTTAGAAATTAAAGACGGAGTAAATCTGATGATGGATATAACAGCCGTTCACCGCAATGATGTGGAGCTGGATCTTCAGAAACTACTGGATGCTCCGGAAGCTGATTTTGCACATGACATTTACGGGATTCAGCGGCATATTGACCGTTCAACCGGAAAGCTTACTCAATGCTTTTTACCCCGTTGTTCCAAACCTCAAAAGGAAGCTGCAGTATGAAAACGTACATTTCACACCTCGGAATGACTTATGTAAGTCATAACAAAGCTGAAGAAGCAGCTTTGAAAGTAGCTCAGCAATTTAACAGACGGGTGGTGCCTGAAGACCGGGTAAAGGATTTTAGGCATGAATTCTTTGTAGCTATTGAAAAAGTTAATATGCAGTTCAGAAGATGCAAGGACCTTGAGTTAACCATTACAGATTATGACCACTCTGGAGATCTGGATTTCTCTATTTCAGGAGGCTTATTTCATTTGCACTTATACTGGGGAGAACAGTTATGGAAAACGAAGAAGAAGTAAGACTGATCCAGGATAAAGTTGATCACCTGGTGAAAAAGCATCGAATAGGCAATGGACCTATTGTGGTGATGATTGATGTTGATCCCAGTGATGAAGCAATTCGAATAATTAGAGCAACCAATGTACATGATATCATCATTGTGAAAACTCCTCCAGTTGATTTGCATGATTTTTCAAGAATACCTTCCAGGGAATTCCCGATTAAGAAAGTCATACTTGAAGAAGCTCCAGTGCTGAAAGACATTTCCGATAATAAGCCCTGGTATACCCGTTTTGACCGCAAACGCAAAAAACGATAATGCAATGGATATTAATACCTATCTTGACTACATAGCTCTTGGAGTTTGCCTGATCTTCTTTCTTACCGGAGCTATTATCTATTTTATAAGCAACCTGGTTGATTTGTTTAGGGCCCTAAGAAATTATATCAACTTAAAATACCCTTTAAAGGGAATTAAAACGCGTCTTAACCGAATCAGGGCATACATTGCCCTTACCAGCATGGACTGTGACGGCATGTGTCATCACTGCCCTGAGCGATACAGATTGATTTGTTTAAATAATAAGCATTAATTATGATTTGTCCGAATACTCATAGCGACTGTGTGCATATTGACACCAGCGGAATGCATCAAATGCTAGAATGCAAGTATTGCACAAGAAATAGCATTCGAATGGATAAAGACTTTGCAGCGCCTATTGATGCCGTTATTGAAAATGAAAAGACCTCCAAAAAGGCTATTCGCAATCGCGTGGAAACTATTAAGCTAATAAAAAAGCACGGTGGCCTTTATGGTCGTGTACTTGATATTGGTGAACACAACCTTTTTACCGATGTACTCCAAGGTTATTTTGAAAAGGCCACTATAGAGAATACCTGGGGTGATCTGGACATGGGATTAAATTGTCTATTTCCTATTTATAACTATGTACATTATAACAACGTCATCGAACATCAATTTAATCCTTTACGCACCCTGCTTGATATTAAGGAAGTGTTATCCTTATCCGGAACCCTTATTCTGGGAACGCCCATTAAACCTTCCTGGATTACTTCAGCAAAATGCCACTTTCATGAAATGGATGAATACCGGTTTAAGAAGCTTATAGCCCGTGCCGGTTTTGAAATATTCGACGAAGTGCATTTCTGGCATGATATAAGCCTGAACGGGATCCGTGGTATCCTTGGATCCTTTTACACAAAGCAAGCAGTTTATTTACTAAAACATAAAATTTAAAGCTATGAAAGATAAGATTGGAAGAATACTTCGACTATTGGATGAAATTATTATCAAACAACTGAGAGCCTATATCACAGGATTTATTACTGTTGGATCAGATGATATGATAGAAACGCCATATGGTGAGATTAACAGCAATCTGGTTGAGAAAGTAATATCAGGTGCTGTGCTTATAGCGGATGAAAGGTATGAGCAAATCAATAAACATGAATTTAGTATTGAAATGGATTTGGAATTCAATTCAAATAGGCAATTACTCATAGCTGCAGATGAACTTATAACCGGAGCTGCAAGCCCTAGGAATTTTCCAAAGGATTGGGATGAGGATATTGTTGAACATATGATCGGTAAATCACATCTCGACCGGCTCATTACTGCAGGCGCTTTAATTGCCGCAGAGATTGACAGGTTAATGGCCAAAAAACAAAAATAAACGCCCTGGGCGGGCATTGTAAAACCCTTACTATTATGTCGTGGAGTATTTTATTCATTGGCAAACCTGAGAACGTTGCCAAAGCACTGGAAGATGAAAAAGACAAAATGAGCGGACCTTCAAAAGAGGAATATGTTGATGCTCTTCCTCACCTGGTAGGACTTGTTAAACAGAATTTCAGTACCAATCATCAGTCGCCCATTAAGATTTCGGCCAGTGGTTGGGGAATATCAAGCAATGATGTTTCACAAAGAACACTGAGTGTTAGCATTGAAGCCGTTCCGGGAACGCTGGTGTAAAATTATGAACAGGGCTGAAATGCCCTGTTTTTATTTGGTATGGATAAAGTAGAATTAACGTACTTACAGGAAACCGGGAAACACTGCAATGATTTGGAATGGGAAGTATCCTTTTACCGCTCAAAGGGTAAATGGATTCTTGAATGCAGTGATGAAGAAGTTTTTGAACGAATTCACAGATATTGGAGCATCGACTGCCAGAATCAGGACTTTATTACCTGGATGAGAAACAAGCTGAATGAATTATTATAAGTATATTTAATTAAATAAACCCTTAAAAATAATATTATGAAAAAAGTAATGATTTTCACTGTTTGCATTGTCCTTAGCTTTGCAATTAAGGCTCAAGACATAAGCACAATTTCAACAGGGATTCAGTGCCAAATAAATGACCTGGAAGCGTACAACGACATGTTTCATAAAGACATGTTTAGGAGCATTTATACTGAAGCCAAAGTGCTTATCGATAATGACTCAATTGTTAAGGTATTATATTCAATTGATAGTTCAGATTATTCCAAGAATAAAGTATTCGTAATTATTGATCGTAGGCTAGATGCGGTATCCAAAGCATTTCAAGTTCTTTCAAATAAGGGTGTAATTTTTATTAATAAAAAGTATTTTAATTGTGCGGATTATACCCTTGCTTTATTAACAAATAGTGGTACGTCAAATCTGAAAGCGGGATTTTCAGTTAAAAGAAAATATAATCAAAAATTACAACTGGGTGAATACGTTGTATATTGGAAAGAGAACAAATTCACCTATAAGTACATTGGATTAGAATAATTATGGGCAAGTAGCCCACATTGGGGAGTTGGAAGTAAAACCCGGTCAACTATTGACCGGGTTTTTTATACTATTTAAATCATAATTAGCTGTGAGTACTTCCATTTTCTTTTTCTGCTTTCCTGCCTTAGAATTTACCGATACATTGGCTTCAAAGGCTTTAGTATGCCATTCATTCTTTTTGGTGTATTCATCGAGAATTACTGAAGGATACGAGCTTAAAAGGAATTTCCCCTGGATCCGGGATAACAGTTTCAGTAAAGCTTCAAAGTCATCAATACTATAGCCATCATAATGACCCATGTCGCTATTAAAGTATGGCGGATCCACATAAAAGAACGATTTGTCCGAGTCTCGGCTATTAATGATATACAACGCATCAGCGCACTCAAGCTGAACTTGCTGCAATCGGATAGCAAGATCTATTGTAAAACTTTGCTTTTTATTATTTAGTCTCTTAGGCATGCTATTTCTCGATCTGTCAAATCCCCAATTGCTATCAAGCTGCCCGGCAAACCCCTGGCTGGATAATACCCATAATGCCCAAGCTCTTTTAAGTTCCGAGAACATGTCCGGATTATTATATATCACTGAGGCCTTACGATGCAGATCCCTGCTGTGAAGCGTTATTTGTATTTCCTTTTCCAGGCTTGTAAAATCATTTTGAATGACCCTATAGAAGTTAATCAATTCCCGATTTGTGTCATTTAATACTTCAACTTCACTTGGTTGCTTTGCAAAGAATATTGCTGCTCCGCCGGAAAAAGGTTCGCAGTACAAGTTGTGCTCCGGTATAATGGGCAGGATATGCCTTACCATTAATTGTTTTCCACCATAATAGGTGACAGGGGTTTTTAAATTCAGAATCTCACTCATGTGTTTTGGAATTATGTTTGTATTTTTGTTGTCTCTCACAAATAAAAGGTGCCATAACACCAAAGGCATAGGCCTCTGTCGTGGTGTTATGGCACCTTTAATTATACAGCGTGTGAGAGCGGTGTATATAAGACAGGGGTTCTTTATTTCCCTGGCTTTCTAATGGTATAGGCTATATTTGCATCAGGACGATCGTCACCGGTTAAAGACTGGTATTGCGGAATGGCAGATTCATCGAAATACATCAAACCAAAAGTGATCCGGTATTCAAAGATATCATCATAACTAACCTTCCGTTGCGTTTCCTTCAGGATCCCGCCAAAGTTGGTGCCTGATGTTCCTACCAACGCTTTCGTAATTTTATTCAAGAGCGCATACCGGGTAGCATCTTTCTTACGAACCGCCAGGCGAACGGTAACTTCAGTATCGGCCATGCCTAAGTTTTCACCAGCTGTACTGTAGCTCATATCGGTGATGTCAAAAAAGGCGCCAGGCAGCTGCAGGGTTACTTTATCGTCGAGCTGGCCTTCATCCAGTTCAGCCGTTTTAATGTCCCGTATCAGTACAGGATCCTGTTCGGTTCCTGTATTTGTGGTAATGCTTTCAAGCTTTGTTTTAAAATGATTGAGTATTGCTTCCATAAAAATTTATTTGTGTTTTATGCAAATTAGTTTGCATTTAATGTCAATTAAATGGCATTTCATATCTTATTCATGATCCTTTTAATATCCCGGTTAAATCGCTTTTGAATGTTTTCATCCAGCACCATGCTCGGACCCATAAACTGGCGTTTTGGCATTTGAAATTGGTGGCCCTTTCTACCAGCCATCAGTCCTTCATTATGTACCTGGGCATATACCTTATCGCTGAAAATTACTGTTCGGCGCCGCTCAGGTCTGAATTCAATGGAGCTAAACAGGTCACCGGTGTCACCCTGCAGGATCTTGCGCTTACCGGCCACTCCTTTTCGAACCGGTGGCTGACGGCGTTTTACTTCTTTCCATCGCTTCAGGGTAGCGTCGGTGAATCCTTCATTATCAAACCCTAATTTGAAGTGATCGACGGCAATTTTACCCACATGCCTGGGGGCGTCATTGGCTATGTACTCCGCTATTTCTTTTTGCTTTCTCCGGATATCACCGGCAAAAAGTTTAAAATTTCGTGCCATATTCAATTAAGTATCACTATATTTGTACCGGTTCGCGACGGTTAACACCTCAAGAACCCCACCTCAGCCGACAGCTAAATACTGCCGGCTGTTGTATTTTACAATGGAGGTAGTTTATCGTTTAGAATCTCCTGTATGCTTACCTTACCTTCGTAAGTGTCATACCAGGTAAAATGAACAAAGTCAATCCGGCAGTCTTTACCCAGGCGTGAAATCCTATCTTTTAATCCGCGCCTGATTGCTTTAATGATGTCAGGATTGGCTCCGGATTCAATATGGAAGGTGATATCACCCCTGAGTCCTCTTTTCTTATATTGCCTATTTGCCTTTTGGAATAACTTATCAAATGCATTTGCCGTAAATGACCTGGGTGCTTTAAATTCATTCCAGATGCCATTCACTTTAGCATCAATATTCAAGTGATTGAACACCTGGACCTCATTTCCTTCAGCAGCTAACAACCTGCCTACCACATAATGACGGTTATACTCCTGGCCAAGCTTGTCAAATGAATACACACAACCATTGGTGGCTTTAACCGGCTCCCAGAGGGTTAATTCTTCTGAACTCCGTTTATGAATAGCCGCTATATTTTCACGAAGGATCTCATTCCAGGCATGATCCATTTCCACGATGTAGGGATGTGAGTTGCTGAAGATCCTTCCGGTTTTACCCGGGTTTATATCCAACCCTGGTGAAACATCAGCAGGCCTCGAGGAAGGTACTGGCGTCGGATCCGTATCGCAAGTTCGCCACCAGCATTGACAACCCCAAACTGACGGAGGCATATGAACATTCCACCAGGGATGATCCATAGGCAGAATGGTGCCATAATAGTGTTTATGTTCCTCTCTGGGTTCAACGGCACGTGATGGCATGTATTCAATATTCGGATACAGATCCTGATCAGCCAGAGCATCCTGGTAGTTTTTTGCACTTCGCATCCGGGCCTTACCGGTTCGATATTCTTCGCGCAACCAATTTACATTATAATCTCCGGTGATGGAAAGTGCTCTTTTTTTGAATTCAGCAAATGATTCGGATTTGGTAGCTTCACGTAAATGCCTCAGCGTAGTTTTCTGATGAGCGCTCTTGTATGCCGAAAAAACGCTGTTCTGGTATTTAAGCTTATTTCGGAAGTATTTAGAGCCTCTGCCGGCGTCGTATTCTTCATCCACTGCTTTATTAAGCTCATCCACGGTAATCTTCCACAGATCCGGATCAATATATCCTCCGGATCCGGAATAGATGCTTTTGAGTGCTTTCTGAATCAGCTCATCAATGTGTCCTGGAACATCCGCCAGGTTAATGGATGGATTCGCCTGGTAAAGTTTGCACAATTCTGCAGAAAACAATCCATGCAGATCTAATCGTAGAAATCTTCCGTCTGCTGCGGGCTTAACTTTTTTTTTTGAGTGTTTTTGTTTAGTGGATCCTGCTGATCAGTAGGTTTGATTTCCTTTTTGCCCATGATCTTCACTCCGTACTTATCAATAAAATACTCTGGTTCCACGTCATAATACTTCAGAAGCATTTCTTCAATATCTTTCATCTCCTCCGGGCTATACTCATGGGCATCATCCCAGTCGAATTTAAAACCTTTAAGCGGCCATCCGTGCTTGATAAGAAAAGGGAAAAGGTCATCATTTACTACGTCACGAATGAAGTCGCGGTCATCTTCAGCTATGTCATCAGCCACATCTTCATGAACCAATGCCTGGGCCCTGGAGCTTCCGTTATCCATGGTCATAGTTTGACCCAATATTGCTTTGCTTATTTCACTGTTGGCCCTGATAATCCTTTGATCATACACTTTAAAGGCATCACCCTGCTGGCTGCCGATCACCTCAATGGATGTTCCCTCAGGGAAGAGTCCCCAGGCAGCCGCACCCATTTTCTCCAACATGTCCTGAACCTTTTCATGATCTTTCGGATCGCGGCTGGTAGTTTTACCCACACGGATGGGCATACCGAACATTTCAGCAAACTGGTCCCAAAACTGCAGAACGTATTTTTTGCTGATGGCCTCCTTTGATGGGCTGTTTAATTCACCAAGATCCTTTTTTGATTTGCATACTTCGATGCAGGTGTCTGCCAGTTCTTCGCGGTAAGGAATACCTTTATCGGGCCAATCGGTAAAATAAGGCAGAACGACACCATATTCAGGGCACACATGATAACGCGGTACCAGCTCCACGTTAGTGAACTTCAGCTTGTCGGTTCGATCCACACCCGTGAGCTCAATTAGCGAGTGACCGTAAAATACCGAATCAATTGCCAGGTTTAAAAACTGCTTGAACCATTTTGATTTTAGCAGCTCAGTAAGATCATCATTCTTATTTCCGGAAGCATCCTTGATTATAAATGGTTTCCCCACTACGGCCATCTTACGGTTACGCACAGCGCCTTTCAAATGCAAATCATGCATGGCATCGTCATAAATGCCGTAAAGTGGCCAGCGTTTCGGATTCTCCAAAAATATGGCTGTTTGATTGGCCTGGCGCCATGACTTAATATCCTTTTGGGTAAGCTGTTCGGTGAGAAGTTTCAGCTTTGAGATAACGGATATTGCTTCATCCCTTTTAATCTGAGTTTTACCAAGGGTGATATGATGATCAGAGAACCTCCAATCGGTGGCAATGTTAAAGGCCTGTTTAATGCGGTTTAATGCTTGCATAATGGTTTACCAGCTTGATGAAACTTTTGTGTTACTTCCCCATTTGAATGGGTTATTCAAATCGCGTTCGTCGGTGCTGTCCACCGTGGGTAAATCGGGTGCGATAAGTCCCCTGGAAACGCCTTCGAGCCAGGTAACGGCTTCGTCTTTTCTCCGGACCCTAATGTCGGGTATTAACCGGTCGGGCTGAGCAGAATAGAGCAAATACAGCATGTAGTCAATAACGAACATCACCAGGGAGGCATTACGGGTATCCGGATTGGGTACATTTCCTTCCAGATCTGCAAAAATTGTATCTACATCATACCGTTTCAAGTACCCGCGAAAAAAAGAAATGGTACTTGCTTCAGCGCCGTTGAGGGTGCTGCTGTCACTTTGGCTGAGAACTTCTAAATCAGCGTCTGTGCATTGCTTTTTAATGTCGCTTTCAAAAATGAATTTCATATCACCATCCTTTTTTATGTTTGCGTTCGCCGATCACTCCGGGAAAGGCTGCTTGTCTTCCCTTATTCATCAGGATCCAGATAGCGCCTTCATCGGCATCGGGACCATCGTCATGGATATTGGCACCTTTTTGAAAACCCAGGGTTTGTTCCACTGCAGTTACCATATGTGCATTGGCCTTCTGTTTGATATTATAAGTTACCAGGCCTCTTTCCCATAACGGCGCAATAGCCTGTATCCTGGAATACTTATCGGGCTTTTGTCTCTGATCACCCCGGATGGGAAGATAGTACCCTCTTTCCCTGGCTTCTGCTTCAAAATCCTCGAAAAACATATCCTGCAGAAATACGTCTTCCATGTAGTAATCACAGATCACGTCAGAGGGCAATGACTCATGAAAATCATACAGCCATTTTACAGCTTCAGTAACGGTACCCTGTTTGCAAAATGCATCGATCTTATAAAGCTTCAATCCGAGTTTTCCCCACACCTTAATGGCCTTATAGTCGTTGGTTGTTTTAGGCTTGTACGATGGATCAAAATAGGCCACGATGTTATCCATGTTCCGGAGGTCCGGCACTCTTCCCCAGTGGATCCATTCTGCTTTGAAAACCTTGCCTTTTATAATGGGATTATGAAAGTACTCGCGGTTGGCCAGAAAATAACCCATACGAGAAAAACGGACCTGCAGCTGCTCTTTAGTGAACTTCTCAGGCCATGAAGGTTCTCCGTTAAAGGATCCATCCACAGTGGCGCAAATCTTTGAATGATGCAGCCCTTTGCGTTTGGGTTTATCCAGTTCGGTATCACCCACTACATGAGCCAGGATGGATTTGGGATGAATGCGGTTGCCTACCATCAGGAAACGGCTTGCCCGTATATCCATGGCGCCGTAAAGTGATCCGAGTAGCCAGTCCACTACCTGTTCTACCCTGGAGATATTGAGTACTATTTCGTCATCATCAATATCATCCACTACGCAATAATTGGGTCTTTTCTCCCGGTTCCGGAGTCCCCTGGGTGATTGTCCACGGCCATATGCTTTGAACAGGATCCCGTCAGCAATTTCAAATTCACCTTCTTCCCAGGATCCCAGTTTCTTTTGTTCACCAAAGTACTCGATTAGTCGTTGATTGAACTCAAATTCGGCCTGTATATCCGAAAGCAGGTTGCAGGCGTCGGTTTCATTCTTGCCTACCAGTACCATGCCCTGTAATTCACCGTTTATCCAAAGCCATATAGGCACCGAAACATCTGCATGAACACTTTTTGCATGTTCGCGTGGCCATTCCCAAACGCCGAAGAAATTGCGATCCGCTTTTACTTTATTGGCTTCCCTGATCTGAAAATCGGCTGTTGGTGCTGAAGCATAATGTGGAAATATCTCGGAAATAAAGAAGGCATAATCCTTCTTTAGCCTGGCAATGTACTTGTTTCGCTCGTCTTCGGTTTCATGCCGTATGACAACCGTTGTAGATGATTGAACGACCCGGCAGTGTTCCTTCCATTTTTTGTATGCATCGGATAAATTACTCATTTACCGCTCATGAGTGTAGTTATGTAGGAGTCCTGGTACCGGTTAATCTGCTTGATCAGATCCACCGTAACCAGCTTATCTGTGATGCTCTGCTTTTGGAGCCACTGAACGAAATCGATAAACACATCCATCACCTGCACAGGGCTGTTCTTTTTATCAAGCTTTTCAATAATGGCCACCAGCTTGGAAAGCTTGTCAGCCACTCCGGAATCCTGAGTCATTGCATCTTTATCCGATAGTAGATCATTGATTTGATTCAGGGTTTTATTGATGAGTTCCTGCCGGGTAATGGTCTTTGCGGCTCTCTTCTCTTTCCATAACCCGTCATTTACCCACTTGCTCACGGATTGTTCAGAAACACCAACGCGATCGGCAATCTCTTTGCTGGTAACTGAACTCATGTAAAGCATGAAGGCTATTTCACGGGCCGCTTCAAGTTCCTGCTTGGTCTTGCCTTTTCCTTTCATGATACCTACTATATACACAAATGTGAAACATTATTGCAGCTATCTGAAAATTTAGTGTTACAGTAATATCATTCAGTAGTATTGTAATACATATACTTGCAGTGATTTAATTTATATATGACTTTTACTTCAACTTTATCATGCAACCAGAAATACAAGCAGAATCATGAGGAATTAATTTGATGAAACACACCTTCATATTCACCGATGAGAAAGTGCTGAACAGCTATGGTTTCAGAGTAATGACAAGCGGGGGCCGTTTTGAACAGTTCAATGCGAACCCTCTCATACTTTGGATGCATCGCAGGCCCAATAAGTACAACGATAAAAACGCCGATAACGACGTTTTTCCGATCGGTCTCGGATCGAATGTGAGAATAAAGGACGGACAGGGACTTGTAGACGTTGAGTTTGACGAAAAGGACCCATTCGCCCAGAAAATAGCTCAGAAGGTGGAAAGCGGAATTGTTCGGATGGCGTCAGCCGGTATCGATCCTATTACCTGGACTGAAGATCCGAAAATGCTGCTTGAGGGTCAAAAATGCGCCACACTTGCTGAGTGGAACCTTGTTGAAATATCCATTGTGGATATAGGCAGCAATCCGATGGCCCTGAAGCTGTATAACGCAAACAAGGAACTCATTGAACTTACTGCAGGTAATCAGCATGATTTCATTCCTCTCTTGAAAAAGGAACCAAAAACTCAAACCAAAAACATGGAATTTTTAGCTCAGGTAGCTGTATTACTTGGCAAACAGCCGGATGCAGCTTTAGACAGCGTTACAAAAGCGCTCAATGAAAGGCTGCAGCTTGCTGCCAAAGCCGAAGAGTACAAACTGAAGTATGAAACCCTGGTGAACGAAGTGGCTCAGGCAACTGAGAAAACGATCATTTCATTAGTGGATGCTGCCGTGGATCGCAAGATCACTGCCGACGAGAAAGACTTTTATGTAAAGCTCGGTAAAGACAGCGGTATAGATGCACTAAAAGCTGTTTTAGAAAGACTTCCGGCCATAAAGACATCCAAGCAGATTATCCTGGGTAAGGAAGGTCCTTCCGGATCCGGTGAGAAGGAAATTAAAACCTTTTCGGATTTGAAAGAGCAGGGAATGCAGGCTATTGAGCTTTGCAGGAAGAACGAGCCTGAAAAGTACAAAAACCTGTTCAAGGCTGAGTATGGCTATGAGCCGGATATGGCTGAGTAATTTGAATTGTAACATCATTTAAAACCCGATACAATGGCAGTTTTATTGAGAGATTTGTGGACTGGTGAACTGATCAACCATTTCCGGCATGAAGGTGAATTCCTTTCAAGGGTTCCCGGCGCCAATCAGTATGTGGATAACGACGCCATCCACCTGGCAAAAATAGGAGTTGACCCTGCAGTATTGATCAACAATACTACCTATCCCATCAACGCCGCTCAGCGGACTGATGAGGACGTAGTAATCCACCTGGATAAGTTCGACACTGAAAATACCATCATCACGGATGATGAGCTGTACGGACTTCCTTATGACAAACCCGGAAGTGTGCTCAACCAGCATCGCGAAGCCCTGGAGGAAAAGGTTCTTGAAAAATCATTGCATTCGCTGTGTATTTCTGCCGAGTCAGCCACAACCCCGGTTGTTATGACGTCCGGATCTTCAAACGGTGAAGACAATGCCCGCAAGAGGTTAACCAGGAAGGACCTTACCATTATGAAGCGGAAAATGGATCTTCTCAAGGTGCCGAAAAAAGGCAGGGAACTGGTTTTGTGTCCCTGGCACATTGAAGATCTGCTCCAGGAAGATGAAAAGTTTGCCAATCAGTGGTATAACCGTGAACTGGGAAAGATCATCAACCTGTTCGGTTTTAACATCACTGAAAGTGGTTATTTCCCGGTATTTGACAGCGCTACCAGCCAGAAAAAAGCTTTTGGAGCTGCACCCAATGCTGCCAATGACCTGGCTGTATCGGTTTGCTTCTGGGCACCCAGGGCTGTTCAGGCTCGCGGTTCGGTAAGCATGTATATGCAACAGGCTAAAGACAATCCGAAATACCGCCAAAGCGAGGTAGGTTTCAGGTTGTATCATATCTGCCTGCCCAAGTATTCCACCGGCTTCGGTGCATTCATTTCAACCAAGGTTTAATCATCCATTAAATACCCTTTAACAGCTATGAAAGCATTGAAATTGATTATCGGGTTCCTGGCCTTTTCCATCATGATGGCAATTGCACCCGTTAGAGCTCAGGATGTGAAATTCTCAACGGATGACACATACCGATCCTGCACTACCATACAGGCTACAGACACTGTGAATACCAACACCGAAAAAGGAAAGATATTCCTGGTGGATAAGCCTCTGGCATATACGTATATTCTGACCGCTAAGGCTACCCGCACATCAACTGCAAAAGCCTGCCAGTTCATCCTTTACGGATCCATAAACGGAGTTGATTATTTTGCGATCGGAAATCCCATTGCCTGGAAGCAGGCTACGGCGGATACTACGGTCGTATTCAATTCGTCTACCACTACGGTGAACTGGAGATTTCTGAAGTGTACCCTAAAGGCAGCTGCTTCAGGAGCACGAGCGCGCTTAGGAAATCAATACCTGAAAATCGGTCTTTAAAATACCATACCCGGATCTGTTTTTTGTCCATGCTGAAATCCGGGCAGCGATGTCTGTCCGGATTTTTTTAAAACCATGAGAATGAAAGGAGCATTACCGAGTGTAGGTTTAGGGTCACTCAGCACAATTTTTACATATATGACTACATCGAACGTCATTGAGGCAGTCATAGTAGGATTTATAGGAGGAGCAGCCGGGTATATTGGAAAGTTACTTATTGAACTCATTGTTAAACAGATCAAAAAACTTGTAAAAAAAGCATGAAAAAAATTGGATTTCTTTTAACAGCGCTGCTTGTGGCAGCAATCGCCTTCACGGCATGTTCAAAAACTGATGATTTACAGGGAAAACAGAAAGCCTCCACAGCACTTTACGCCGATCAGGGTAACGCTGAGCAGGCAGATCTGATGGTAAACGCTACCTATGAAGAGAATGTGGCTGCAGCAGGAGCTGTTTTTGTCCAGGACACCGAACCGGTTAAGGATACTGGCAGCAAGCTTGACTTTTCGACCATCCTGAATATTGTGCTATCCGTACTTACGGTTATTTTGGGCGGTTTCATGGCGAAATTCAAATTGAAATTGGGTCAGCTTGTATCTGTGGGTACCGCCGTCATAAGTGCGGGAGTTGAAATTGATAAAGCCCTTGCGGATAATAACGTATCCAAAGAGGAAATAGCTATTATCAGAGCCAAAGCGAAAGACGTCAGGGATAAGTTCAAAGAGCTTATATCCTTTAAAAAGAAGGAATAATGAACGCCTGGCAGGGATTAGCGCTACTCTTTGTCGGTTTTGCTGCCGGTTTGTTCCTGGGAGCAAAATACGGCACAAAACCGGTAAACGAGTATCACTTTGATAAAGTGAAGGCCAAAGGCAAGGATAATGAAATTACATCGATCATCACTCCCAGGGAAGCAGAGGAAAAGAAAAAACGATTCAGGTTATTCAAACGAAAAAACAGGAACAATGAACAAGCTCAGTAAAAAGGATTTTGCACAACGGGTTGACGAATACAGGGCGCTGTATCCGGGACGGACGCTTTATTTTACCGAAGATGGAAACTGCTTCCTTGAGAAGAGTCCATGCGAGGACCATGCCCGCAAGACTAAGCAGAAATGGGTTGAATCTCCTGCAGAAGTTGCAAACATTCCGACCGATGAATCGACGGGTTGGACCAAAGAAGAGGCAGTTGCTTTCCTGAAGGAAAGTGAACTTGACGATAATATGGACTACCAGTTAGTAAAAGACCTGGTAAAAGTTCTTGAACTTACCCCGGTAAGCAATTCAAAGGACAACCTGCTGGTTGCCCTGGAAGAATACAAAATGAGCCTTACTGTAAAACAACCTGAATAATGAACTTTCCTGAAGTAAGCATCATATTACAGAATGGCCGGCTCGGAAGAGTGGATGACCTGGGGAACGGTGTTCCGGGTTTGATTGTTCTGATGGCCAGCTCACCAACTGGCCATGCCTTTGGTGACGTGAAGAGTTATTCGAGGTTTGTGGATCTGCCTGCAGAATTAAAGCTGGTAAAAGCCCTGGAATACTATTTTGCCCTGGCAGATGGATATAAGATATACATCATGCCGGTGGCCAGCACGACGGTTATTTCTGAAGCCGTGGATCCGGTTGATGACTTGCCGTATGCCAAACAACTCATGGAAGCCGGAAACGGTGAAATCAGGTTTATTGGCGTTGTAGGCACGATGCTGCTGGCAGCTATGGCAGCCACCATTGGTAAGGCTCAAGATATGTATGAATATTCTGTAGCTCAGAAAAGCCCGTTACGCGTATTTCTGCCTTACAGCTTCAGGACTGCAGACGTGATTTCAGCACTTACCAGTCTTACCGATAATGGCGTAGGTGTAGTGGTTTCGTATCGTGGTGATGAAATAGGACTTCTTCTTGGAAGGCTTGCTTCTACTCCGGTTCAGCGGCATCCGGGACGCGTGAAAGACGGTCCTATGCCCATAACCGACGCCCGTCTTGACGGTGCTGCAGGAACCCCTACCAATGTGGAAGATGACATGGTAAAGGTGAAAGCCCTGCACGATGCAGGTTATATTGTTCTCGGAATTCTCATCGGAAAAGCCGGTTATTACTTTATGGGCATGCCTATGGCAACTGCCAATACCGATGATTACGGAACGATTGTAAACTGCAGAACCATTGACAAAGCCTTTGTTGTGGCATATGGTGTTTACCTGAACGAACTGAACGAGGAAGTATACGTGGATGCTGAAGGCAAGCTTCAGGCCGGCTATGTAAAACACATGCAGGCAGCTGTTGAAGAAGCTATCGACCGTCAGATGACTGCAAATGGTGAAATTTCGGGCCGTAAGGCTTTCTTCGATGATCAGCAGGATGTGATTGCTACCAGTGAGGTGTCAGGTAGCCTTGATATCCAACCTGTAGGTCACAGCAGCAAAATAACGATCAATTTGGGACTGACTAACTCTATAGCATAATGACTGCACCAACCTTCAGTACAAAACAATATGCCTGGAATGCTGTGAAAGTATTTCTGTTTGGCAGGCTTGTTACCGGTTTGCGCGGTGTTGAATACACCGTAAAAAAAGACAAGGAAGCGGTATATGGCGCCGGAGAGGAACCTCTTGCCATTCAAACAGGAAATAAAGAGTATTCAGGCAATATAACCCTTTTGCAGAGTGAGCTTGAAGCCATTACCAAGGCTGCAAAAACCGCAGGTTATGCAGATCTGACTGATATCCCCGGATTTGATGTCCAGGTTTCCTATGCTAACGTCGGAGAAAGGCCTACTACCGACACGCTGGTAGGTTGTGAATTCACCGAGGAAGCCAAAGGAATGAAGCAGGGGGATAAATTCATGGAAGTAAGTCTTCCGATTGTATTTTTAGGCAAAGTCGCACAGGTTTAATTATATAGGGTATGGAATTTACACAACAAAAAATAGACGAACTGAAAAAGCAGCATGGTAAAGTGTTTTTATTTCAATGCGCTGACGATCCTTCAAAAAGCTGCCTGTTAAGAAGGGTTAACCGCAATGATCTGAGTATGGCGAATATGGCAGCTATTTTGAAGAATGCTGATGGATCTTCGCACTTTGATGCTCATAAGTTTAACGAAACGATCCTGCTCAACACCTGGCTTGATGGCGATGAGGAAATAAAGACCAATGATCAGCTTTTCCTCGGAGTATCAGAACAGCTTGATGCCGTTATTGAAAAAGCGAAGTTTGAGGTAAAGGAGCTCTAAGGGTTGCCGGTGAAATAGCCCAGACTGACGAAATAGGTTACAGCAATTTCCTGCTGAAGTACTATTTCAAAACCGACCAACCCGAAAAATTATCTGACCAGGAATGGGCGCTGCAGGTAAAGATGCTGGAAAGGATCCGCCAGGAGGAAGCATTGAGCAATTTTAATCAGACACAATGGGCACCGCGCAGCAATACGAATACATAATTTATCTCAATGATAAAATGAGCGCTACCATGCGAAAGGTAGCGTCATTGTCTGTTTCGGAGTATAACAAAATCACCAATGCCCAGGATAAGTTAAACCGCTCAACAGCCAATTATGGTAATACACTCCGTAATGCCATAGGTGGCTATTTAGGTATGCAGGGAATTCGCACCCTGGCCCGTTGGGGAACCGAACTGAAACAAACTCAAATTCAATTTGAAACACTTGCCTCATCGGCCCAGAAGGGAGATGATTTATATGCTCAGCTGAAGCGATATGCCAATATCACTCCTTACCTGAACAGTCAGGTGAATAAAGCAGCTGTTACCATGCTCAGTTTTGGTGTGGCTGAAGATAAGATTATGCCGGGCATTCAAACAATAGGTGATATTGCTTCAGGAAATGCAGAACGATTTGAGGCCCTTGCCTTAGCTTATGCTCAGAGCCAGGCTGCAGGTAAAATGATGGGACAAGAACTTCTGCAGATGGTTAATGCCGGTTTCAATCCCTTACAAGAAATAAGCAGAAAAACTGGTATTTCAATGGCTGTTTTGCGCAAACAGATGGAAAATGGTGCTATATCTTCAAAAATGATTGAAGACGCATTTCGGTCAGCGACGGAAGAAGGCGGAAGGTTCCATGGCATGATGAACCGGATGACTAAAGAGGCCTTTGGTGTTTGGAGTAACATCACGGGTCAGTTGCAGACCGGTTTTGGTAATCTTTCTTCAAAAATGCAAGATGCATTAATCGGTAATTTAAAGACCATTGAAAGTATATCAGGTAAATTTCTTGAGTGGACCGAACGAGTTAATATCAATGCGGCCACCGTTGCAAAATGGGTAAAAATTGCATACCAAGGAGCCAAGGCCATGCTGATATTCAAGGCAGCTACCATGGGAGTTAATATATGGATGAAATACCTGGTGCCTGCTTACAAAGCTGCAAGTTATGGCTTGTTCGCCATGCGCTTCCAATTAAAATTTGCTACTGCAGAGACTTTCGCCTTAACCAATATAGCCAGGTTGGCAAAGATACAATGGATTGGACTGAGTAAAGCCATGAAGGCTAATGCCATTGGATTAGCTGTAACAGGATTGGCTATGCTTGTCTCTTGGTTGGGAAGAGCCAGGACTGCAGCTAATGAAGCAAGCGAAGCTCAGCGGTCATACAATGACCAGCTGACCAATACGGATGAAATTGCCAGGCGAAGAAGCGTTGATGAAATGCTTGCCAAGTACGGAATTATCAGTTCGAATGGAATTGATGTAGGTGTCAATCTGGAAGGCGGAGCATATGCCTGGATGGACAAGTTTGACAAAATGATTGCTGAAAGCGGAATCAATGCGCTCGGTTCATTTCAGACTATGCTCCAGGACCAGGTAGTGAGCACACAAAGAAAACTGGATCAATTAGGAATCACTGGTCCGGATGAGAAGTTAATGACCTTGAAGCTTGCCCTGGATAAGGTAAATGCGGAACTTGAAAAGTATGATAAGAATACCGCAAATGCCGGATCGAGAGGAATGAATTTCAATACGGTAAGCGAAACTTCAAATAATATCATCTCCGGTGGATCCAAACCAACAAATATTACCATAAACCTGCAGAAACTGAATGAAAAAATAGAGGTCCATGCAGCGAACCTAAAGGAAAGCCTTACTGATATTGAAGGTCAGTTTGTAGATATGTTCTTAAGGGTTCTTAATTCATCCGCTAAAATATCAACCCAATGACGCCGGCATTATTCAAATTAGAGAACTTATTTCCGGCCAGTTTTGGTGGAGTTGGTGTACCATTCCCTGGGATCCCCCGGAAGGGATCCGGATCTACCCAGGTAGAAGTAAATCCCCTGAATAAATCATCAGTATCCTGGCCTGATAGTGGGGAATTAAATATACAGGGACCTGCTTTTGGTGTGAAATATTACCTGCCGGTTGGTTTCCGGATCGAAGGGAAACTCTTGCAGCTTCCACTTGAGCCGAGTATGACGCTGGATTTTAAAAACAATATCATTAAGACGTCCCTGGCCGGTAATACTAAACGGGGAACGGTAAAAGAGCTGATTGGTGAAGATGATATTGCTATAACCATACAAGGACTATGCCTGGATCCGACTCGGAAAGGTTACCCTACTAAACAGGTTGAGATTTTAAAAACCATCTGGAATTACAAAGGCAGTATTGAAATTGTATCGATGCTCACTGCATTTTATGAAATAAAGAATGTGGTATTGGAAACCAAGAGTTTGCCGGCCATTACCGGAAGACCCTATTCACAGCCCTATTCTTTCACATTATTAAGTGATGAAGACTTTTTGCTCGTGTATTAGTATGTTCATACTTGGCTGCAATATATCTATAGGCGGTTACACCTTCAACAGGTGTACCGAAGTGAAGATTGAAAAGAGCATTGATCTTGTTTCATCCACTGCAGTTATTGTTTTGCCGATTTCTGCAGTTTTGGTAAGCAAAGGTGAAAAAACCACAGTGGAAACGGCCCGTCTGATCACCGTGGGTATGCCGGTCAGTATTGAACTTTCCTATAATGGCATATATTCAGGAATTGAATACACTGGTTATGTAAAGGTGATCAATCATAAGATTCCGCTGGAGATTGAATGTGAGAACATTTACCCGCTTAGGAAAAAGAATATTAATAAAGTGTGGGCTTCTACTACTCTACAAGATATTTTGAAGGAAATTGTTTCCGGTACTGATATCACTTTGTCATCTGAAGTTCCCGCTATAACTATGTCTCCTTATAGTATTAAAAATGCTTCAGGAGCTTTTGCTCTTCAGAAACTCAAAGACGATTTCGGATTGACGGTTTACCTGGATGAGAGTAATCGGTTATATGCCGGATTGGCCTACACAAAAAGCACCGGTACCGTTAAGTATTTTCTGAACGGATCCAATGTAAATGTGATTAATGCCGACGATCTGAAGTACCGCAATAAGGAGGATGTTTTATTGAAAATTAAGGCTATTGGTGTAAGCGGTAACAACACCCGGACAGAAGTGGAAGTCGGTGACCAGGACGGGGAGCTGCGCACGCTGTTCTTTTATAACATTACCTCAAAGACAGATTTAACCAGGTTAGCCACCCAGCAGCTGAACAAACTCAAATTTGACGGTTACGAAGGCAAGTTATTGACCTTCTTAATTCCGAAAGCGGTTCCGGGAATGACTGCCATACTGAATGATGAGCGTTTTCCGGTGCGCTCAGGCAACTACTATATTGATTCTGTAATGACCACGTGGGGCACACAGGGAGCCAGGCGCGAAGTGGGAATTGGTATTAAACTACAGGCATCATGAGCGCAAAGAAGAAGGCTGAAATACTTGAGAAACTCCGGGATCTGTCCAGGACTTTACCGGTTTTGGTTCCTGCAGTGGTGAAAGCTGTTCATGAAAGTGACTCTACCTGTACTATAGAGATTGATGAATTGGAATTTAAAGCCCGTTTAAACGCGGCTGAAGGAAGTGAAAAAGGATTTATCCTGCTTCCGGAAGTCGGATCCTGGATCCTTGCCGGCAGATTGGATGAAACCGGGGATTACTACCAGGTGCTTGCCTTTACTTCAGTAACCAAAATTACCCTAAATAAAGGGCAAAACGGAGGATTGGTTATTGTGAGCGACCTTGTATCCAGGCTAAATAAAATCGAGCAGGATATCAACAGCCTGAAACAGGTATTTAGTACCTGGACACCGGTCACCCAGGACGGAGGTGCGGCACTTAAAGTAGCCTCGGCTACATGGATGGCACAGCAACTAACCCAAACAACTGCTTCAGATATTGAAGACGATAAAATTGTGCATTGATGGATTTTGTACTGGATAACGATTATATACCCGAAACTGAAAACGGTGACTTTGTTTGCAAGGACGAATTGCAACAGCAGCAACGGTTATTATTGGCTTCTGTTAAGGGAGAGTGGAAAGAAAATCCTTTAGCCGGTTGTGGTATTATCAATTATGTGAATGAGGAGAATCCGCAGGCTATGATCATGGAGATTAAAAGACAGTTTAAGGCTGACGGATTGAATGTGTTGATGATTACCTATAACGACAGTGAATTGCGTATTGATGCTGAAAGAAGTTAAAATATTAAAAGGCCAGACTTTGGCCGACATTGCCATACAGGAAACCGGGGAACTGGCAGGGTTGTTCCAAATAGCCTTTAAGAACGGCATTTCACTTACCGATGACCTGGCAGCCGGTGAGGTAATTCAAGTTGATGATTTGGATATTAATATCAGTGAATTAAGGAAAATCAGGCTTGATAATGTGGTGCCTGCGACTGCTTTCGGGTATGTAGTAAATGAAGAAGGCGAAGAGCCGATACTGGATGGGATAGGGTACTGGAGTGTAGGAATGGATTTTATTGTATTATAATATGGCAAGAACAATCACTCAAATTCAAAATCAAATCATTGACCTGGTCCAGGCTGACAGCACACTTTCAGTCAAAATCAATTCAACGTCAAAAGTAAGCGTATGGAGGCTTTTTACCTTCATTATTGCCAGTGCCATTTGGACCCTTGAAATGCTTTTTGATACGCATAAAACTGAAGTTGAAGGCATAATAAATAACCTGACGCCACATTGGCCTTCATGGTACTGTAATAAGGCGCTGGCTTTTCAATATGGTCATTCACTTATCCAGGATACAGATCGATACCTGGTAGACGATGAAACGGCCAAAATCATACAATATGCCTCAGCTGTTGAAAGTGTTGATGGATATTTAAAATTAAAGGTTGCCAAGGCATTAGATAATACATTGGATAAGTTATCCGGAGAATGGCCAAATACAGGAGTTTCAGGACCCATGACGGGTTCATCCGGAGGAAGCGGAGAGAAGCTTGCCTTTTACATTTACATGCAATCTGTAAAGGATGCCGGTGTGAAGATCCGGTTTATCTCTCAGGATCCTGATCATCTACGCCTGGTTATTGATGCTTATTTTGATCCAATGGTACTGGATAACGAAGGTAAACGTTTGGATGGGACAGATAATACACCATTGCAAAAAGCGATCAATTCCTACATTGAGAGCTTGCCATTCAATGGCGAATTTACCAATGCAGGCCTTACCGATGCCATACAGGCTGTGAATGGTATTAAAATACCTCAGATATTAAGCACAGAAGCTTGTTGGGGTGCTTATGAATGGGAAATCATTTCTGCAAAGTACAATCCGGAAGCAGGTTGGCTTAAAATTTATGACAATGATTTAACAATTAACTGGATCCCATATGGCTTCAATTTATAGCATTGATTATAATAAGCTGATCAGGTGGCTGCTTCCTCCGAAGCTCAGAAGTGAGTTTACGCTAAACTGGCTTAAATCGCTTGTTTCACCCATTGTAATCATTTATAATGCATTTATACTATACCGGTCGGATGTAGAGTACAGAACCGCTATCACTCCCCAGGTATGTTACCTGCAAAAAGTTTTGAATGACACATTTGATAATACAGAAAGGAGAATCATCATATTAGATAATCCTGAGAAGACTGTCTTGCTGATTCACACGGATGAAGCTAACAAGCCGTTAATGATTCACAAAGTGAGGAGCGGTCATGATAGTGTGACCCCTTTAATTCATGATAGCAGCTCTTTTTCAGGAGGCCAGGATTTTACGGTTAAGGTGCCTTTTAGTCTGACTCAGGCCCAAGAATATAGAATGATGTCTATTCTGAATAATTACAAATTGATAAGCAAACGGTATAAAATTCTTTATGCATGAATACAATAGATTTTAACAAAAATGATTTTCCATTGACTACGTCTGTTTTTACATTCCTCCAGAATGCTATAAAGGATATTGAAAAGATTGCTGGTATTTTAACGGGAAATTATATCATTTCCGGATGTGAGACAGTTGGGGGATCCGTAAATGCAGGATATGTGGTCGTTGGTGGAACGATATTGAAATTTGATGGTGGTCCGATGCAAAATTGGGTTAGGGTTGAAACAACAGATTCTGTTATTACTGTTGGTGATGCGACTTATACCACTACAGTTAAGAAACTTGTCTGGGGGACACTGAATAATCAATTGTTATGGTCTGCTTTTCGGAGAGCACCAGAGGTGATTGAAAATCCTACTCTTTCACTTGATACCATTACCGGATCAGGCAGCATGCGCCGAAAAGTTATCAATATCGGCGACTGGAATATGCAAACAACAGCCAATATAAATGTTGACGATAATACACTGGAATGGGATAAAATAAGATCAATCAAAGTCCTAATTCGCGGAGATGAAGGACAATATGTTATGAGAGATCTTTTAGAAGCTGGCAATTATTCAGTTTCTTCAAATGGAGGTAATGCAAGAATCGCTCTAACTAGAGACGCTTCACCTGGACGATTTGCGGTAAATGACTCATATAATTCTACTTCCTACAATCGTGGATATATCGTAATTGATTATGTATTATGACAGCAAGAAATGTACTTAAAACATGGTTTGAGACAGGTGATAAGCCATCTCAGGCACAATTTGCAGAATTGATTGATTCATTATTTCATCGTGATGAAGATGTGCTTTCCATTGAGAAGATATCGGGACTTCAGGATGCTCTTAATAACAAAGCGAACGTAGAATCAGTAATAGCACCAATTGAGCTTCAAAATGCAGTTTCCGGATATTTAGTCATTGGTGATATTACTTTATGCTATACGATAAGAATTGAATACGTAATTGTAAGAGGTGACCTCTATGAAATGGGGGTGATCAGGGTTGACAATCGTGCTAATTCAATTCTCATCCAGGATTCAGATTTAGACGTCACCGGATTCATATTTGGTAAAGAAATAACCGGTAATGATCTTAGGCTTACCTGGTCTGACAATTTGGCTAATCAGATTGACGGATTACTTTACATAACTGATATAAGAAAAACATTAATTCAAAATTAAATGAGACATCTGGTAATTTCTTTTATGTTTGTATGTGCTATATATAACGCATCATGTCAGACACCACACAGGATTAACAGAGATGTAGAAATTGATGGTTATTTATATCCTAAACCACAACCATCCCTACCTATTATTGGACATCCTGGACAATTAGAAAATTTCAATGATACTTTATGGATATATTATTCGAATGCCTGGCAATCATTAATGCCTGTTGCTGAAGGATATACTATTAATGTATCAGATACCCTACAGGATATATATCTGATTAATAGCATGAAATTTGTTGGTAGTGGATACATTAAGAGATACTCATCATCCGCTATAGAATTATCACCTAATGGAGCGGATAGTTCATACATTAGATTTTCACAAAACTATACAATTGGAACTACACTTTCTGGCTTACAAACATTATGGTTTGGGAAAAATGGTGATCCATATTTTCCTTACCAAGATTATATGAGGGCATTCACTGATGACACAATACCCAATCATTCAGATGCAAGTTCCACCGCTTTATCAATTGCAGGAATAAGAAAACTAATTAATAGGGCGATTCAAACCGCTGCTCCTAACTTCACCTTGGCTATTAATCAGATACCATATGCGACATCCGCAAATCATATTGGAGGAACAGAAAATCTAAAATGGCAGCCAGGTACCTCTACATTAGAGATAAGTTCAGGTGTGGCTCAAATGAATATATCGAGTAGTATTTTGGGAATTACTACATCGAATTTAGAACGTACTAGATTAGCTCCTGGTTATAATGGTACTGCTTCGAACTATTTATTTACAAGCACAATAGCTCGCACAACCGGATCGCATACTGAATTTATTGATGCTGGCAAGTCTTTGTTTCGAATTTGGCGTGATTCGTTAGTTGCAGAAGTGCCAATTGCTGTTAAAGGTGGAATTAAAGGAGACATAACAGCAACAAAACTGGCCGGTCATGCTGGCCAGATCGTATCAGTGGATGCAGATGGAAAGCTTGTTATTTTAAAACAGCGAAAACAATTTGCAATCATTTGTACTACCACTCAAGATGCTACTACTCTAACTTCAATTTATGCTCCGATCGGCGCCGACTATAATGGATGGAATTTAATTAGGGTCGAGGTTATTTATGGCGCTGCGCAGGGAACTGCTATTCCTGTTGTCAATATATCAAGATATCGAGGGACTACTGAGGCGATAATGACAAGTACCGGAGGAAATTTTACCACTAACGCGACAATCAATACAGCAAATGACGATGTCGCTACAGGTGATCGAGTTTGTGCAAAATGGGTATGGGGATCAGGAATTGTGGCAACCGGATTTAGTGTTCTGTTAACTTGGGAGAAGCCATGAAGTATATCACCTTTGTTTTTTCAATTGCCTTATCGCTAAGCGTAGAGGCTCAGAAACCCGTTTTTAAACTACTTTTCGATGGTAATGGTGCGGATTCATCAGGCAATAATTTTGCAGGCGGCATACAAGGATCAGCTACCTATTCATCGACATATAGAGTACAGGGAAATTACTCTTACTCCGTACCTGAATATTCTAACTGGGAAAGCAATTCAGCCTATACAATCACAAACAGGACATTTTCGATCTCCGCAAATATTAGAAGGCATTACGAATATACTGGAAGTCATATTCTTTTTAGTAACAGGGAAAATACAGGATCAAGTGGTTTTGATATCCGTTGGGATGAAGATAATTCTAGATTATATGGAAGATTCTCAGATGGAGTAACACCAAATGACTTTTATTCGTCAAACTCAATTTTAATTAGTGACACCTGGTACCATATCGTGATTATTTCGACTTCAACGGGATATATAAGAGTTTACTTGAATAACGTTAAACTAACGCTTTCTGATTCAGCCGTGGGTACGACCTGGACAAACAATAAAATATTATCAATCGGGTCAGGAAGCGATGGTCATAGTGCGTTTTGGATGACTGGATATATAGATAACTTTCAATATTATAATTATGTGCTTAGTTCTTCACAAGTGGACAGCTTGTACGATAATCGTGCCAGTTCATTCCAATTAGGAGAGGCAACAGCTCCAGTTATTCCCAATCGGGCTGGGGTTATTTACTATGAGGATTATTATGTCGTTTTAGATACCATATCTAATCCAAATCCAGATCCAGATCCTGAGGAGCCTACGGACGTTTTACTTTCGACGGACTTTAGCGCCTGGTCAACATCCGACTTCTCGTCTGTGGATGCACTCATGGCTAAGTGGCCTCTTGTGTATTATAATAATGTTGAGGCAAATCAAGAAATAGTGAATGTTGGTGGAACACATGGAAACGTATTTAAATCAACGATTCATACGGGTGAAACTAGGAATTTTGAAACATATATATCCTTAGGAGGTAGTTACGAGGCTCTTAAAATTTCATTTGATTATTATATTGATCCAGCGTTTAACGGCGATGGTATAGGTGGAGGCCATTCCGGAAAAATGTTTTTTGGTGCAGCTGGGAGCGATTTTTTAAATATCGACGAAACGGATACCTACGATACTACTAGCATACATGGTATGGGAGGTAAAGCATATCTGTATGTTTGGGGTTCGGGTGGATTGGAAGCGAAGCCCGGCCCGTACCAAAGAGATCAGTTAAAAAATTATTTTCTTTGTGGCCCATGCGGTTTTGTAATGATTCCTAAAGGAGAATGGCATAGGATCACAACCTATATAAGAGTGAATGATCCTGGGTATACCAATGGATTTTTAGAAACGGCTTTAGATGGCGAAATAGTTTCCTTAATGCCGGATTTGCGTTCCAGGTCTGCTGTGCAAGGAAAAGATTTCGGTAAACTGGAGTGGTTTATATTTGACTATTTCTTTGGAGGTTCTGGATCTTATTATGCTGCTAAAGGAAATTACTATATAATGACGGATAATATAGTGGTTGAGAGGGCATCGGTAAGAAGTCCAATAGGCATTGGTGGATCAATGCCTGCCACATTGCTTACAAGTTCCGAAATAGTGCCGGAAAATTTATTAAAAGACGAATCATTTACTAGTTCTGCCGGAATTATATACGATATGGGGCAAAAAGATATTTATTTTCCGGTTTTTAAAAAAGGTATCGTAACAAAAACAGTTACAAGGCCAGTAGGGCAGCAAATAAAATACAAATTTGATGAAGAAGAATTCGGCTTTCCAGATTGGGGTACTGATTGTGAATCATATTGTAAGGTCTATTCAGGTACTGGCAGTACAAAAACATTATTAAATAGTTTCGGTCGAACCGGTGTGAATAATGGAACAGATAAAGGTTATGAGAATCCATCCGGATGGTACACAATACCTAATAATACTGCCACTTTCGAGATGTATACTGGTTGTAATTCTGGAGATAGCAAGGGTATTGCTGTGAGATATACGAGCGGAACAAATATTTGCTTCGTGGGTAACTCAATCATGGTCCCTGTTTACAACAAGTTTGTAAGTGATGGTGAACAGTACGATATGACTAATTTAGCCTTTTCAGGACATACAGCTACTCAACAGTTATCAGCCTGGAACGCATTGAGCCCTGTTACAAAGCAGAGTTTTGACTATGTATTAGTCGAAGTAGGTGTGAATGACGTGGCCATTGGTGAAAATTATTTATCAAACTATCAAGCCTTAATAACTCAGATAAATACAGACGTTAAAGCCAGTTGTAAGATTATAGCGGCTACTATGACTCCTTGTCGACAAACTGTAGATTATACCAGATGGCAGACTTTGAACGCTGCAATAAGAGGTGAAGGCGCCAACGCCATTACGGGTATCGATGTCGTAATGACTGATAATACAACCGATTTAGATCTGAATCATGACGGTTATCTGGATGCTTTTGTGAATAGTGGTGATGGCGTTCATCCAAGTCCAACAGGGACTGCTATTATAAAACGTAACTTTATTAACGTTCTGAAGTAATCGTATTAATGAGGTAAGAATATCAAATGAAAAATCCCAAGGTGTACTTGGGATTTTTTTTGTTAAGGAGGTCCAATCAATGTCAGAAGTTTGCGCTACAAAGATACATTTTAATCGATTATTATATTTAAAGTGCGTTTAATTTATTGTACAATTCGATTTAAATTTGTTGACGTTTCGATTTGGCAATTATAATTAACTCATTGGTACATTAGCACATTGACACATAAGCACATTGACCCATTACTTCTTCAATCCTTCCAGTACCATGGATCCCATCAATTTTCCATCGGTGCTGTAGGTTTCGCTTTTTACAAGGCCAACACCTTTTGAATACCATTCTGCAGCCTTTGTCTTTACATTGATCATCATTTTGGTGGCGGCGTCATAGGTAATTTTATAACATTCAAATGTTCCGGCCGGTGTAGTTACATTTTCAATCGTTTCCACCTTACGGTTGGTTATGGCCAGTGTCATATTCATCATCGTCATCCCGCCGCTTGAAAAGGCGATTTTCATATCACCGTTTTTAAGAATGTCACCGGCTTTCATGTTACCGGGCATTTCGAGGTTTCCGCCTTCAATCTTCATTTCCATATCCTTATAGGCTTCAAGTGTTTGAGCGCCAAGAAGGTTTTTCATGTCAACGAAGAAAATACCGTTTTCACAACGGGCTGTCAGGTTGATATTACCGAGGCTTTTGCCTTTGTCGTCAAAACTTTCTGCAGCCACCTTTACTTCATATCCGTTAGCTGTTTTTTTGAAATCGGTGACCTTCTGTTTACTCGATCCGGTTAATTTGCCTTTCTTGTCGTATTGCTTATATTCAAGCTGGCTGTTAAGCGCATCGGGGTAATAGAGCGGACATTCCTGGGCCATCATGCCCGTGATAAAGAGAAATCCCAGCAGGGAAATCCAGATGGTTTTTTTCATGTTGTTAAAAGAAATTAGGTTTGTCACAAAGCTATGGATTATATTAAATTCCATGAATAAAAACTGGTCGGATTTTTGCATGAATAATTGTATTAATTTCGATTCGGTTAAAGTCATACTCTTGTTTCATAAAATCTTACCACCATGAAATCACGTTTCACCCTTCTCATTTTCTTCACCTTGTATATGAGCTCTTTTGCCGCAGATCCTGTTGATATCAAATCTATTCTCAGCGGAGTAACCGTATATCTTAACGGTGCCCGTATTTCACGGGTGGCTGATGTGACTGTACCGAAAGGAAACACCGCATTCCGGTTTTCAGATCTGCCTGCCAACCTCGATGATCAAAGCATCCAGGTAAAAGGCGAGGGAAATTTCGTAATTCTGTCTATTGTGCATGAAACCAATTACCTGAGCCGACAGCGAAAATCATCTATGCATAAAATGCTTGAAGATTCGCTTAAAATATATGAAGATCAGCTTGCCTGGATCAGCAGCTATAAGGACATCCTGAACAGCGAGGAAAACATGCTGTATGCCAACCAGGTGATCGGAAGCAAAGACAAAGGATTAGTGCTGAATGACCTGAAACTGGCAGTTGACTATTACCGTACGAGACTTTCCGAGATTAAAAAGGAAGAAATCAAACTATCACGCCAGGCTATAGAAACGACAGAAAAGAAAGAAAGAATTAAAAATCAGCTTGATGTTCTCAATGTTAAACTTTCTGAACCCACTTCAGATGTGCTTGTAAACGTTTCAGCCGATAAACCGGTAACCGGTAACCTTCAGATCAGTTACACTGTTTATGAGGCGGGATGGGTCCCTGCCTATGATGTAAGGGCAAAGGATATACAAAATCCGGTTCACCTTTTTTATAACGCCAAAGTATACCAGAATACCGGGGAAGACTGGAACAAGGTATTGCTCAAATTATCGACAGCCGACCCCAGGCAGAGCGGTGTAAAACCGGATCTGCAGCCGTGGTTTCTTGATTTTATGCAGCCTGTCATCTATTCTAGGCAATATAACACTGTTACCTTACATACCAGTATGGACGCAGAGGTAGCAGCAGCCCCTATGGAAGTAAAGAAAAGCGAAGCCACTTTGGCAGCCGGTTATGTTTCTGTAAATGAAAATCAAACCAATCTCGAATTTGCAATCAAAATCCCATACGATGTCCCGTCAGATAACAAGCAATACACCATCAACATCCAGGATCTGACGCTGCCTGCGACCTACGAATATTACTGTGCACCCAAACTCGACAGGGATGCATTCTTACTTGCACGAATTACCGGATGGGAGGATTACAACCTGCTGTCGGGTGAAATGAATCTTTTCTTCGAAGACACCTATGTGGGCAAATCACAGCTTGATGTACGGAACACGAAAGATACCCTTGACCTGTCGCTTGGCAGGGATAAAAGCATAGTGGTAACCCGTGTGAAGATGAAAGATTTTACTTCTGAAAAGGTCATAGGCAGCAATAAAAAAGAAACCCGTGCCTGGGAAATCACCATCAGGAATAATAAAAAGCAGTCAGTGGATTTGAAGATCGAAGATCAGTTGCCGGTTTCAATGAACAAGGATATTGAAATCAGCGGGCTTGATTATTCCGGTGGTGCCCTCAACAAAGAAACCGGCCTGATCACCTGGAGACAGAAGATCGAGCCTTCAGTTGAAAAGAAACTCCGTGTTTCATTTGAAGTAAAGTACCCGAAGGATAGGGTTGTGTATTTGGAATAACCGTACCTACGAAGTACGTCATTGCGAGGAGCTTGCGACGAAGCAATCTGCCAGCACCAGCAGGACATTAGAAAGAGAGGGGTATTGGGCGTTCGTGTTCGGTGTTCTTTCAGGGACTATAGGTACTATAAACACGATAGTGATCGGGTATTAAAGAAACACCGGACCAGAAATGTGGGGGGAATCTGATCCCCCGGCCTGAAGGCCGGGGCTATTCATTAATCTCCATTGACTCCGCCAGATTGGGTTTTTCCTTTGGCTTGTGTTCTGATTTGGGTTTGCCAAGTGCCACAAAAGCCAAAGCTTTCTCAGGCGCCTTTATTTTAAGCATTTCTTCAATTTCGGTGCGGGCAAACATGGAACCGCTCATCCAGCATGCGCCATATCCCATATCCACTGCTGCCAGCAGGATATTCTGAATGCTTGCACCGGCACTCTGAATGTCAGGATAATTCCGGATTACGTTAATTTCGTCGTGTGACATCTCAACCGCACTTTCAAGCACGGTCTCGTAAGGTCTTGTAACCAGGACAAGCAGCACCGGGGCATCCTTGAAAAAGGTTGAAAACCAGGTGACCTGTTTCTTCACATTGGCTGCTGCCAGTGACTTGGTCATGGGCACTTCTTCGATTTTAGCAGCAACCACATCGGCCATCCGGTTCAGCAAATCACGGTTCGTAATCGCGATGTATCGCCACGGTTGAAAATTGTTTACACTTGGCGCCAACCCGGCTAAACGGACCATTTCTTTCACATCGGCCATGTTAACCGGTTCATCTTTGTAAATTCTGATGCTGGTGCGTGCTTCAATTGCTGCCTTAAGCTCCATAGATGCTGATATTTTCATCTAATGTAGAATATTTTTAGGTAAAAATGAAACCCGCCGATACAATTTATGGTAGACTGTTAGGCATAACTGCATTGTAAGATATTTGAGAATCAGACGAATTTTTGTGTCTAACGTATGATGGTTTCGGATCAGGATTATCAGCTCTTTCTCTTTGCTTTAAAGACTTCTTCGAAGTATGACTTCAGTCAGTACTCCGAGAAATCACTTAAGAGGAGAATTCTGAAAGTACTTACCGACCATTCCATGAACATTACCATGCTGGTTTCAAAAATTAAATCGGATCCTGTCTTCGTTGAAGAGGTTGTTAAGGAAGTTACCGTTAACACAACCGAACTTTTCAGGGACCCACAGGTGTGGCAGGCTATCCGGTTCAATATACTTCCCCGGTTTAAAAACAATTCGGTCATCAATATCTGGCATGCAGGCTGCTCCACCGGACAGGAAGTATATTCCATGCTTATCCTTCTGAATGAAATGGATATGCTGGATAAAGCCAGGGTATATGCCACCGACATCAATACCGATGTTATGGACATAGCCAGGGGCGGCGAATACAAATACCGCTTCAACCTGTCGTACCTGGATAACTTTGACAAGGTGATCAAGGAAAACCCTTATAACTACGAAGAATATAACGATGTGCCCTATAGCAAGTACCTTGATCTTGACAAATCAAACGACACTATACGGCTTCTTCCTTTTTTAAGGGAAAAGCCTGTATTTAAAAAGCATGACCTTGTAACCGAAAATAACACGCTGTATGTGAAGTTTGATCTCATCCTTTGCCGGAATGTGATCATCTATTTCAACTATAACCTGCAATGCCGGGTTTTTGATCTTTTTCATCAAAGCCTTTATGATTCAGGATGCCTGATCATGGGAATGCATGAAACCATACTGGGTAACCCGGCATCGAAATTTCAGAAAAAAGGCCATGCGTATTTTAAAAATTGAACGACAGGGGTAAATTATTTTTATTAACTTGAATACCAAAAGTTTATTTTTTCAAAAACTGAAAAAATGAGTAAAAAAGATTCGGATTCATCACTAAAAAACAAAGTTTTTCTGAGCTTTTGGTTTGTTTTGTTTGCAGCCCTTATATTGCTTGTGAACTGGTTGTTCCGTATGCCCGTAAATAAAGCAAATGATCAGATTAACCGGTTGGAGGAAATTGACAAACAGGTTACCCGCCTCACAGCCTTGCATGCCCGGTATATTTTAAGTACCGACCGTGAGGACAACCTCTTCACCATTGATGAAAGTGGAACGGAAAAAGAAGTCAGGCAGGTCATTAATTCAATAAATACAAATATCCGGACTTTAAGCCATAGCAAGCACATTGTAAGAAAAGCCTCAGGGCAGCTGAATGAATTTTCATCCGCGGTTAAAACCTATGAAGCCGACCTTGCCAATATGATGCTGATTGTAAAGGAACGGGGAAATAAAGGAACGGGGCTCGTTAATAAGTGGTTACAGTTGAGTTCGGCTTTCAATACTTCAGCCGATCAGAAAATTCAGACAAAAACCGAACGTATCAAAGTGCTTGAAAGCGATTACCTGCTCGACCGCAACATCAAATCCCTCGAAGATATTCTACTTGCTGCCCAGGAAATAAAAACAACAGAAGGAGACAAGGTTCAGGCCATTTCAGGCGATCTGGACACTTACATTAACTACACAGGCAACCTGATATCCATTGAAAAAAGAATGGGACATAATGCAGGAACAGGCATTATTCCTGATCTTGAAAGGTCACTCAACAGGCTCCCTTCTGCTTTCACCGGTTTGCAATCGGTTGCTGCAACTCACGTTCAAAAAGTCAGGCTGATCTGGACCATCTCAAGGTATGTGATGACCCTCCTGATTGTTTCGCTGTTCATCTACCTGTTCCTCAATGTATTTTCTCTTGTAGACCCGTTGAAAAAAATTGCGTTCTTTACTCAGAAAATATCTGCAGGAGAATTTCCCGACCAGGATTTTGCAGTGGGAAACCTTGCTGATATGCTGATTATAAAGGAAGGTCTTAAAAAGCATGTCAGCCACCTGGCGGATAAATTCAATTTCACCCGTGCGCTCAACGAAGACAGGCTAGATGAAGAACTTAAACTGGCAGGTGAAAATGACCTGCTGGGCCGCGAACTTACCGGTCTTCAGCAAAAGATAGCTGAAACAAAACGAAAACAGGAAAAGAATGAGCAGGATAACCTTGTCAGACGGTATATGAATGAAGGTCTGGCAAAGTTTGCCGATTTGCTGCGCTCTAAAAACAATGATATCAACTCACTTGGCGATGCGTTTATCCGTGAAATCGTAAAATACCTCAATGCCCTGCAGGGCGGATTTTTTATCTATGACGATTCGGAACGCGGAAACCCGGTGCTGACAATGATCTCAGCATTTGCCTATAACCGTAAGAAATACCTGCAGCAAACAGTAAAGCTCGGTGAAGGACTTATCGGCACCTGTGCGAAGGAAAAACAATACATGAACTTTACCGAGATCCCTGCAGGATATATTACAATTACTTCAGGACTGGGTGACACACCGCCGAATAATCTTCTGCTTGTACCGGTTTTGCATGAAAATGAAATCCTGGGAGTGATCGAAATTGCTTCATTGAACCTGTTCAAACAATATGAAATCGACTTTGCAAAAGAAGTCGCCCTTTCTCTTGGTTCTACGCTTGTAAATACGCGAAATAACCAGCGTACTTCGGAACTTCTGACCCGCTCTCAGCAACAGGCTCTTGAAATGGCAGAGCAGGAAGAAGAAATGCGTCAGAACATGGAAGAGCTTAAAGCCACCCAGGAAGAGTCGGCCCGGCGCGAGGAAGAATTAAGGGGCATTGCAGAAGCCATCGGCAATTCACTGATGGTGGCAGAATACGGGCTTGATGGTAAAATAAGCAGTGCAAACCAGAAGTTATGTCTTTTCCTTGGGAAAGAACCGGATCAGATCATCGGGCGCACTCACCAGGATATTTTCGGAGGAACTGTTTCAACTGAAAACGGTTTCTGGAAAGAATTGCAGAAAAACGGCCTGTACAAAATTACCGAAACCATCCATATTGGTAAAAATTCATTTGGTATCCTCGAGCATTTTGTGCCTGTAACGAATCGCAATAATGTAACTGTAAAATATATAAATTTCATTTCCGATGACCGAATTGGGAATAGTTGATATACGTGAAATCAATAAGGTCATAAAATCGTTGTACGATTATGATTTTTCGAACCATGCATTGACTTCTTACAAGCAGCGGCTGGAGAGGATAATGAAGCTATTCCTTATTGGTTCGATTGAAGGATTTATCAGGAAAATACAGGACGACAAGAGCTTTTTCGATATTTTTCTCCATGAATTGTCTGTCCCTTCCACTGAAATTTTCAGGGATCCGTCGTTGTGGAGATGGCTTAGGGAAGACTTTTTCCCCAATCATATTGATAAAACACCTGGTAAGCTTAAAATATGGATTCCCGTTTGCGTGTCAGGCGCCGAGCTGTTTTCATTGGCTGTATTGTTATCCGAATCGGGTTATAACGACAAGGTGCAGATCATTGCCACCTCATTCAGTGAAAAAAGCCTTTCCATTATTAAGGACGGTCATTATGATCTCAAAAAAGTGGAAGTATCACAGGAAAATTACAAACGCTTCAACGGATCAAAGGACCTGTCGGCCTATTACAGGATCGAGAGAGATTATATCATCAGGAATTCCGCACTCATTTCAAATATCGAATTCAGAAAAGTAAATCTGAATTTTGATAATGCCCCTTCGAATGTAAAGCTTGTGCTTTTCAGGAATAACCTGATATACTGCAACCCAAACCGGCAGGATTTCGTCCTCCAGGTTTTGTACAGGGCAATGTCTGTATCGGGCCACCTTGTGCTGGGCATAAGAGAAAAAATTACAGGAATGAGCGCCACAAGAGATTTTGAGATGGTGAATGAATCGGAAAGTGTGTACAGGAAAAAATTATGACAAACTACAAGGCAGTTATAATAGGCGGTTCAGCAGGCAGCTTCCAGGTGATAACCCGGATCCTGAATTCAATACCCAAGGATTTTCCATTGCCTGTACTGCTTTGCCTTCACCGGTTGAAACATGTACGTTCAGGTTTTGTTGAAGCCCTTTCTCTCAAATCGAATATTCCTGTTGAAGAACCTTACGACAAGGAAACCATGAAGCCGGGAAAAGCTTACCTGGCACCGGCCAACTATCATATGTATGTTGAACTCGCCAACCGGATTGCCCTGTCAACCGAAGAGACTGTGAATCACAGCCGCCCTTCAATCGACCTTTCGTTTATGACAGCAGCAAATGCCTATCGTGAAAAACTCATTGGCATCATTCTTTCAGGAGCCAATAAAGACGGTGCTGCCGGACTTAAAAGAGTTCATGATAACGGAGGCGTTGCCATTGTTCAGGATCCTGAGGAATGTGAAGTTAAAACAATGACACAATCAGCCCTGCAACTTACGAAAGTGGATTTCGTATATACCACAGATCAAATCATTAGTTATCTAAAAAAGCTAAGATAAGCCAATGACAAACCTTAGCAAATACAGGTCTCTGAGCATTGCAACAGCAGTTGTGCTGGGTGTAACGTGGCTGCTTTCAATGGCTGCCCTCTGGAATTCGCTCCTTACAACTGAAGCGAAGCATGAAGGTTGGGTTGTTGTGTTTATGATTTTCGTGCTTTTTGCAGGTGCCTTCCTTTTCTTCATGGCCTTTAAAAGTGCCGATGCGGCAGCCTATGAAAACGCCGTAAAACAGGCTCATGAACAGGGCCGGACTGAAGTGCTGCAGGAAATCGAACGAAAAAGGAAAGAAGAAGATGAAAAGCACGTGCAGGAAACGGATCTGAGACTTAAAGTAGATGCCGTACTGTCCGGTGTTAACGGAACGAGAAATGAAAACTCTCTTTGCAATAAATTACTCAGTTCGCTTTCAAGGGAAATGGGATTTGTGCAGGGTGTTGTGTATATCAGGGACAAAAAGGAAAAAGTATTCAAGCCGGCAGGAAACTACGCGCTTACCGAAAGACAACCCGAACCTTTCGCTGAAGGCGAGACCTTGCCCGGTCAGGCAGCACAGAATAAAAGCATAACGGTACTTTACGATATCCCGGAAAACTATTTTACTGTCGCTTCCGGACTGGGAAACTCACAACCGGGATTTCTTATCCTGGCGCCCATTGTAAATGAAAATGAAAGCATAGGCGTGCTTGAACTGGCGGCTTTCACCAAACCGGATGCTACTACCACAACCATTCTGGAAAATATTTTAACTGAAGTGGGCCCTAAACTGAACAAATTCATTACCGCCTGACAGCATGAAGGAAGAAAACAGACATAATATACTGGCTGATATTGTAAAGTCTGAATCCTTTATCACTGCCCTGCTGATAGGATTCGCTTTCCCGGTAATCGCCTGGACTATTGAGTTCATACGCGACAGGGTTAATGTTTCATTCCCCGGCATCGGGCAAATACATAAACAAAACCCGGTTTTATATCTTATTGATTTTGCCCCTGTTGTTTTTGTTCTCGGAGCCTACCTGATTGACAGGCTCAGAATTAAAACCTTTAACGAATTCCAGGATAAAATCAGGGAACGTGATGTAAGAATGAATGCGATGGCCGAATTCGCCAAAAAAATAGGCGAGGGAAACTACAAATCGAATCTTTCAATCGAAACGGATCACGATATCCTGGCAGAATCGCTTCTGCTCATGCGCGACAACCTGGTGCAGAATTCAAGAAAAGAATCAGAGCAAACATGGATAGCCGAAGGAAAGGAGACCATATCTCACATTCTCAGGCAGTATAATAATATTGATGAGTTGTCGAGTCAGGTTATACAGGCGCTTGTGAAATACACAAACCTCATACAGGGCGCAATATACCTGTTTGATGACGACAGGAAATCATTGAACACTGCCGCCACTTATGCCTACAACCGCAAAAAGTACAGCACATCTGAATATAAGCTGGGATACGGTTTAATTGGACAGTGTGCTTATGAAATGGATTATATTTATCGCACCGAGATACCCGATGATTATGTATCAGTTACATCGGGCATATTGGGCGACCAGAAGCCAAGAAGCCTTCTGCTTGTTCCACTGATCACCGAAGAAAAGCTCCAGGGTGTTATTGAATTTGCTTCACTTGAAAAGCAGATCCCTGAAATTACAATCCGGTTGCTTAAGGAACTCGGCGAAATTATTGCACGCACGCTGTTCAACCTTAAGATCAGTGAAAGAACCGCAAAACTGCTTGTCGAATCGCAACAGATGACTCTTGAGCTGCAGGAAAACGAGGAGGAACTCCGCCAGAATGCTGAAGAAATGAGGGCTACACAGGAAGAGCTTAAACGGTCAAATGAGCACCTTGAAGCCAAGATCCTCGAAGTTGAAAATGCCCAGAAACGACAGTATTCCCTTCTTGAAAATGCATCCGAGATCATTGCCATTTATGATGAAAACATGGTAATGAAATATGAAAGTCCGTCAGTTATCAAAATTCTTGGCTTCACTCCTGAAGAAATGATGCACGGCAAAGATATTGACAGGCTTACCCGTAAAGGCGAAACCAGCATGCGTAATATGTTCAAGCAGCTGCTGGCCAATCCCGATGAACCGGTGACCATACAGTATACTTATATGAAAAAGAACGGCCAGAAGATATTCCTTGAAGCCACAGGCCGTAATCTTTTGACTGATTCTGCCATTGAAGGAATCATTCTGAATTCAACCGATATAACCGAAAGAAAGCGGGCAGAGCGGGAAGAAAGGCTGAAGAGCAAAATGCAGGCCCTTTCTGAAAATTCGCTTGACCTGATCATCCGATTAAACCTTACCGGTCAGTTCTTCTATGCCAACCCGGTTGTTTCGAACTTCATGAATATTGACCCGAAAGACCTGATCAACAAAACGCTCGGTGAACTTCATCTTTCGGAAGTATTACATCAGTATTTCCGTGAAACCATTGAGAATATCAAGGCCTATCCCAACAAAACTTCAGCTGAAATTACAGTTCCTGCCACAATTGAAGGGGTAAAAACCGACAGGATCATGAGCTTTGCAGCTATTCCCGAGTTTAATGAAAATGAGCTGGAGACTATCCTTTTCGTGGGCCATGATATTACAGAAGCTAAACAGATTGAACTTGAGATCCAGGATAAAAACCATAAGATCGAGGATTCAATTAATTACGCCCAGCGTATCCAGAGTTCTATTCTTCCTGATATCCGCTCGGTTCGTGAATACCTTCCGAAATCATTCATTTACTATAAACCCAGGGATGTGGTCAGCGGCGACTTCCCATGGTTCTTCCAGAGAGGTGATGAGATATACATAGCCGTCGTGGATTGCACGGGCCACGGTGTGCCGGGTGCCCTGCTGTCGTTTGTCGGCTACTTCCTGCTGAATAATATTGTTGACCATGACAGGAGCATGACAGCAGCAGATGTCTGCGATTTACTCCATTTCGGAGTCCGTAAAACCCTCAAACAGGATACTGAAGAAGCGGAAGCCCGCGATGGAATGGATATTGCATTCTGCAAAATAAATCATAAGGATAAAGAACTGCAGTTTGCCGGTGCTCACAGGCCGCTTTACCAACTCAGGGACGGAGAACTGCTTGAATACAAAGGCGACAGGAAAGCAATCGGAGGTATCCCTCACAGGAAAAAAGAAGAAGAGAAATTCACCAACTACTCGATTAAATTCAAACGCGGCGATAAGTTCTTTTTCTTCTCCGACGGACTTCCCGACCAGCTTGGCGGACCAGAAGAAAAGAAGTATTCGCCGAAAAGAATCCGTGACCTGATCCTTGAAAACAAATATTTGCCGATTGAAAAATACAGCGGGCTGTTTTCGGAGGACTTTGAACGCTGGAGGGGGGATGGAAAACAAATAGATGATGTTTTACTGATTGGAATTGAATTTTAGTAATATTGTATATTAAACCAAACAACAATGGACAACAAAAAAGATGTGAAAGGTTTTCTGGAGTTTGTTTATGAGTTTTACAAATCGATGAAAGCCCATGAGATCACCTTAGTGTATGAAGGTGAAATTACACACCAGATCACCAAGGCATTTACATCTCTCACCGAATCCAACATGTCAAAGGAAGATGAGCCGAATTCAGTTCAGCGCAAGGTTTTCCATGTAATGGTAGAATGCCTTCAGAATATCAGTAAACATGCTGATGATTTTACTTCCAATGATTACCTGTTCTCAGGAAGAGGAATTTTCCTTGTAAGCAAAGGTGAAAATGAATACTCAGTCACAACCGGCAACGCTGTTGAAAATGACAAAATCGAGTATCTTACCGAACTGCTTGAAAATATTAACCGGATGGATAAAGAGGAGCTCAAGGAATTATATAAAAAGCAGATGAAAGAAGGACGCCTTTCGGAAAAAGGTGGTGCCGGTCTTGGATTTATCGATATCAAAAGAAAAACAAATAAGGAACTGGAATACCATTTCCTGCCCATTTCCGATGACACCTCATTTTTCCTGCTGACTTCCACTATTTCAAGATCTGAAATCTAAAAAAATTTATTAAACATATGGAAACGATCAAAATTCAAGGTACTGAAGACACTCCTAAAATAATGCTGGACGCCGATAATGAAATCTTTGAGATCAGCGGCCGCTCATTACCCGAAGATGTAAGCGCTTTCTACGAGCCTGTTCTCAACTGGCTCAATGAATATGCTGAAAACCCGAACAGCAAAACTGTTTTCAATTTCAAATTAACCTATTTCAATACGGCATCCTCCAAATTATTGCTCGATATTCTTATGAAGCTCGAGGAAATGCACGAAAAAGGCCAGGAAGTCCTTATTAAATGGCACTACCCCGAAGACGATGAGGATATGGCTGAAGCCGGTGAAGAATATTCCGATATTGTTGACGTACCCTTCGAACAGGTTCCCTATTAATAAAGGCTGACCCCTCGCATTTTCATTTTTCAAAGCCTATCTGAATGAGTGAAGAGATTCTCAAAGCGCTGATGCAACTGTTTGCAATTATTGCAAAACAGGATGAAGGTGTTGAGACTACCCAGATGGAGTATGTCCGTACATTCCTGCAACAGCAGCTAAATGATGAAAAGGTAAAAGAGTACTTTTTACTTTTCAGGCAATATAGCGGCCTTGAAAAGTCAGAAGGTGAGGAAGAAGAAAAGGAAGAAAAGGAAGAAAAGACAACCCGTAAACTTACCTCTGTTAAAGACTCGGTAAGAATACTGGGCTTATGCAAGAAAATTAATAAAACCCTTACCCAGAAACAAAAAGTTGTTGTTCTTGTCAGGTTATTCGAAATTGTTAACGCCGACCGGAAATTCACTGATCAGCGAATGCAGATCATTAATACGGTTGCTGAAGTATTTAAAGTGGATAAGGAAGAATTTACCTCCATTGAATCCTTTGTAATCAGCAACGAAATCCACCAGCTCGATAATCCCAACATGCTGGTCATTAACGACCGGAATGAAAACCCTCCTAATTCCGCCAAGATTTTAAAAACAAAGAATCTCCATGGTGACATCTTTGTTCTTAAAATCAATAGCGTTGATCTTTATTTTTTGAAATATGACGGCGATGAAGATCTGTTCCTGAACGGATTACCCATCCGCACCGACAGGATTTACCTCTTTGCCAACGGCAGCACAGTCAAATTACCCAAAAGCGCACCGGTTTATTACAGTGATGTGGTGGCACATTTTATGGCCGACACTGTTGCCAGCCAGATATCGTATATTGCCCGTGACATAGAATACAGGTTTACCAATGGAAACATTGGTATAAAAGATATTAACTTCTCTGAAACTCATGGACGTCTCATTGGCATTATGGGTGCCAGCGGGGCCGGAAAAACAACCCTCCTTAACGTGTTATGCGGAGTGGAAGCCCCTTCAAAAGGAGAAGTGCTGATCAATAACATTAACCTTCATACAGAACGCAGCAAGCTCGAAGGCGTTATCGGACTGGTTCCACAGGATGACCTCCTGATTGAGGAACTCACAGTTTATGAAAATTTGTATTACAATGCCAAACTTTGTTTCAAAGACAAAACCGATGAGGAAATTGATGCCCTTGTAAACAAAACGCTGCAAAACCTGGGCCTGTTTGACCGCAAAGACCTTAAGGTAGGATCTCCGCTTAAAAAGACAATCAGTGGCGGCCAGCGGAAACGACTGAACATTGCCCTTGAATTGATCCGTGAGCCGGCAATCCTGTTTGTGGATGAACCCACATCGGGACTCTCATCGCGTGATTCGGAAAACGTAATGGACCTGCTGAGGGAACTGGCACTAAAGGGAAAGTTGATCTTTGTCGTTATCCATCAGCCTTCTTCTGAAATTTATAAGATGTTTGACAAGATGATCATCCTGGATACAGGCGGTTACCTGATTTACTACGGTAACCCGGTTGAAGGTGTGATGTATTTCAAACGCCTTGATGCACAGATCAACAGCGATGTGGGTGAATGCCAGTCGTGCGGAAATGTGAATCCCGAACTGATCTTCAACATCATTGAAGCACGGGTGGTGGACGAATTCGGTAATTATACCGATAACCGGAAGGTAACACCCGAACAATGGCATGATCATTATAAAGATCTGATCCCTTACAGCGAACTTAAAGCCGGTGAGGATTCACCTCCTGTGAATTTAAGAATCCCCGGATGGTTCAGGCAATTGAAGATCTACACCACAAGGGATTTCTTTTCAAAGATCAGCAATACACAATATGTGGCACTGAGCCTGCTTGAAGCACCTGTCCTGGGATTCATTCTGTCCTATATTATCCGGTATATTGAAGATCCTAATTCAAAGCATTATATATTCAGAGTGAATGAAAATATTCCGATTTATATTTTCATGGCTTTGATTGTAGCCCTTTTCCTTGGACTAACAGTAAGTGCCGAAGAAATATTCCGCGATCGTAAAATCCTGAAGCGTGAGCGATTCCTGAACCTTAGCCGGTCGAGTTACCTCATTTCAAAAGTAATCATACTTTTTACCATTTCGGCAATCCAGGCCTTACTCTTTGTATTTGTAGCGAATTCCATCCTGGGTATCCGTGATATGTCTTTTGTATATTGGTTTTCGCTTTTCTCGACCGCCGCATTTGCGAATATCCTTGGATTGAATATTTCAGCCTCCTTTAATTCAGCCGTAACCATTTACATCCTCATCCCGCTTGTGATGATTCCCATGATGATACTGAGCGGAGCCATGTTTAGTTTTGACAAACTGAACCGCAACTTAAGCCGGGTGGATAAAACGCCCGTGTTGGCTGAATTCATGGTAACCAAATGGTCGTATGAAGCCCTGATGGTGCATCAGTTCAAGGACAACAGGTTCATGAAAGATAAGCTGTACAATATAGAAAAAGAAGAAAGTCACAGTGATTTCAAAAAGGTATACTGGCTTCCTGAATTAACCGAACGGCTTGAGCGAATCAATAACGAACTGAATAATACCCGTACGATTTCCATGTCGGCCGGTGATCTGCTGGTGATTGCCAATGAGGTGACAAGGGAAGCGCTGACAAACACTGATGTAAAACCATTCGCACACCCGGAAAGCCTTGTACCCGGCAAATTCGATGCGCAGACATCGGAAGAGTTATCCGCCTATTTCAATGCGCTTGATACCTATTATGGCAAACGGTTTGAACGCGTCAGCAAGCAAAAGGATAACTATTTCAATTTCTTCCTTGATAAAGACCCCGACGCCTGGGATAAACTAAGGGATGATTACAATAATGAAGGGGTGTCAGATATCGTGCGTAAAGTATTTGAAAAAAATAAAATTCTTGAATACGATCACCGCCTTGTTCAGCATTACGATCCTATCTACCAGGAGCCCTATGTAAAAGACATATTTACCTTACGGACTCACTTTTACTCGCCTGAAAAACCATTTTTGGGAAAAACCTATGACACCTACTGGTATAACATGGTTTTCATTTGGTTGTTGACAATTATTCTATATGTTGCATTATATTATGAGTGGTTATTGAAACTTATTAATTTCAGTGAACGTTTCAAGAAGAAAAGTTGATTTTCTGATCAACAAAGAAAATATACGTCTATTAACCGATTTTATTAAATAAACATTTTAGTGCTATGCCCAAATCAGTCACGTCTATATTGATAATCCTGGCCTTCCTGGCCGGATCATGTAAATCGGGTGGCAAAAGTGATAACGTTTCCGGTGAAATCCCTGATTCGGTATTAAACGCCGGAGTTGAGATATCCGAAGAAGTTATGCAGGATATCGTTCAGAACATATCCTCACCTGTTGAAATGGCGGCTATGATAAAGGACCTGGGAGTGCCCTATTCGAATAAATACATATCCACTACCGAAAGGGTTGGGGATCTCACAACCTCCTTTCAGCAGTCGCTCAACCTTGGCATTTATGCGGCTGACCTCGGTTATCTGAACATGTACAACAAAACATCGGCTGTTGTCGACTATCTGTCGGCTATCAAAACTCTTTCCGATGCCATTAAGGTAGGACAGTTCTTTGATTTCAGTACATTGAAAAGGCTGGCAACCAACAGTAAGAACCTTGATTCGCTGATGTATATATCCGTTCATAGTTTTAACCAGATGGATAAATACCTCCATTCAAATAACCGTACCAACCTGAGCGCCCTTATGGTTACCGGTGTATGGATCGAAGGTCTTTACCTGGGAACGCAGGTTTATAAGGCAACGCCTAACAAAGCGCTGTCAGAAAGAATCGGTGAACAGAAACTTACTCTCGATCAGCTTCTGCTCATTCTTGATAAATACACGAAAGACAAGCAATATGCTCAATTAGTTGAACAGCTTGGCCAGCTTAAGAACCTGTTTAATTCGGTTACCATCTATACCAAGAAGGGTGAACCTAAAATGGTTGAAGTTGACGGAATGCTTACGATTGTAGGTGGTGATGAGAGCATTGTTGAAATTTCACCTGAACTTCTGACCAACATCATTAATACTACTGAACAAGTTCGTAACCAGCTTATAAGTTTATAGATATGAAGAAGTTTGTCACGCTATTGGTCGCATTTACATTCCTGGGCTGTGCTTTTCTGAAATCACAGGATATCTCGCAGCTTACAGCCCAATGCGCAGGCAATGCCGGTGATGTCATGTATCTGAAGGATTTTGTCGTGAATTTAGATGCCAGCGCACCCGGCGGAGCACCCCAGACTGCCCGTTTTGCCCTTCTGCTCAATAAAAGCATTGTATATCGTTTTTCAATTTGCACAGCACCTGATTCTGAAGGAGATGCCGTTCTTCAGCTTTTTGATCTGAATACCCTGCTGGGATCCACTTTTATTTCAGCAACAGGGAAGGATTACCCTTCCTTCGATTTTAAATGCCAGAAAACCGGCGTTTACCATGTGTTTATTTCCTTCAAGGAAGGCAAAGCCGGGAAGGGCGTGGGGATTATGTCGTACGTGAAAAAGCTTTAAATCCGTTTGATCGCTTCGCTGTTTGATCGCTTCGCTGTTTGAAAAAGAGGTTTGAAAGAGTTTGAAGAAGAGTTTGAAAAAGAAGTTTAAAATGAGTCAACGATTTCAAACGATTTCAAACGATTTCAAACGATTTCAAACTACATTATTCTCTGCCAGATAAACAGCAGCAGGAACACATCCAGGAACAGTTCGTTAATCCAGTTCCTTTCACATTTAATGAAATAGTGACTGAATAAGTACGAAAGCGGTATGGCCACGAAGTATACCATTGGCATACCTGAACCGGGAACCAACAGGAATATCAGCACCGAAAAAAGGAAAAATACGAGAAACATTTCGAAGAATACCCGCGCATGGATCTTCATGCTGTCGATCGCTTTTGACATATAGTAGCTGCCAATCAGTGTAAATAAAAGGATATAGGACCAGTTAACGACCTGGCTTAACCTGAGCGATCGTGATACATGAGTAAAAGTGTTTTCCATGCCCCTGAATAACTCACTTCCCGGGATGTCAAGCAGGTAATAACCCGAAAAAACAATTCCATATGGGATCAGCAGGCCGATAATGGCAAATACCCATTCTCTCCAAATAAAAGGCCTCATTATAACAAGCCCTGTCAATAAGGCGGGAAAGAAGAATATGGCCGGGAAATAAAACAAACTGGCCAAAGAAATGAGCAGTCCGGCATCTACAAAGTTGAGTGAAATCCCTTCGGTTTTATAAGCATGGAAGATCCTGTAAAACATCAGGATGATCAACGTGGATGCCACAAGCGCCGGGGTGAGCTGATGAAGCTGGTTTATACTAAGCGTAAGCAGCAGGTAAAAGAATAGCGGGAGCTGTGTACGGTAAGGTATAAAGAAGTGTACGGTGTTCAGCTGAAGCAGCAAATAACCATTAACGATCAACAGCAGCAGGGCAATGAATGAAGCTAATCCGCTGTATTTATAACTAAAGACTGAAATCCACTTTCCGAAGGTAACATCGTTGGCGGCGGGTTCAAGCGGCGTCAGATGCACCAAAGAAGGGATCCAGTACAATAATGGGACCAGCAGGAAAAGAACAATTACTGTTATCCGGTTGCTGTTGACGTATTTTAATAACATGAGTATGGATTCAACAGGCTACAACAGAGCCTCTACTTTATTTACAAGATTGCCCTTCGGAACTGCGCCAACCTGCTTATCAGCCACAGCGCCATTTTTAAAAAATAATACGGTTGGAATATTCCTGATGCCATATTTGCTGGATATACCGGGATTTGAATCCACATCCACTTTGCCTACAATGACTTTCTCACTATAGTCCTCTGAGATCTCCTTTACAAAAGGTCCGATAACCCGGCAGGGTCCGCACCATTCAGCCCAGAAATCGACCAATACCGGTTTGTCAGCTTTGAGAACCATTTCGTCGAAATTCGCATCAGTAAGTGTAATAACCATATTTATATGAGTTTATATTATTAATTGTTTTATTTGATCCGCAAAGTTACAAAACTGCGTTTAAAAATGTCTTAAAATAGTTTGAATTCAATTTCATGATTGCCTTCAAGATAGCTTATCAGCTCATCATCCAGCGAGATGCGGTGTGACCGACTGAACAGGTCAACGCTTATGTTTTCGGCCGGATCATACACAAGGATTTTAAGATTGGTACTTCCCGTATGTTTCAGTGTATGCTTCGTCAGGTCATCAACCAGGCCTTCTGAAATAATATCAACAGGAAGCCTGATCTGTATTGTTTTTACAAGCTCATCACGTGCCGAGCTCAGCATATAAATGGTCTTAATCCTGAATTCAAGTTCAGGGTTGCTCTTCCAGGTGTTTTCAGAAACCGTTCCTTTAATGAGCAGAGAATACCCCTCATAAAGAAACTTCCTGAAATTCTCGTAATCCTTGCTGAAAAGGGTGATTGAGGATGTATCGGAATAATCTTCGATTGTGAAGGATCCGTATGGCTTACCCGTTTTGGTGGTGGCATGCCGTACAGTCGTTACCATTCCTGCAACGGTAACATCCTTGCCCCGTAACGAATCAAGATCTCTTAGATCAGCAAGGGAATGAGTACAGAACTGGCTCATCTCCAGCTTGAAATTGTCAAGAGGGTGAGAGGAAAGATAAATACCAATAACTTCTTTCTCTTTATTGAGCTTTACCAGCGGTGGCCATTCCGTGACTCTTGCAGGCCGGGGCTTAATGACTTCTATATTGCTGATGCTGCCGAACAGTGTGGGCGCCTGGTCGGTGTTTACCTGGGCTTTATTTCCGTACCGTATAAGCTGTTCGATAAATGTAGTTCCGGTTGCATCCTGTTCCACATACTGGTTTCGCTGGATATCGGCAAAACTGTCGAACCCTCCAGCCATGGCAAGCGCTTCAAAGCATCGCTTGTTAACCGTCGTCAGGTTTACTCTTTCAATCAGGTCAAAAATATCCTTAAAGGGACCTCCTTTTTCTCTTACCTCAATCAGATGTTCCACTGCCGATTCACCTACACCCTTGATGGCTGCCAGTCCGAACCGGATATGGCCCTGCGTGTTCACTGTGAAGCGGGCATAGCTTTCATTGATATCAGGTACAAGCACCTTCATACCCATACGGCGGCATTCATCCATGAAAAAACCGATTTTCTTCAGGTCATTGAGGTTCCGGCTAAGCACAGCCGCCATAAACTCAGCAGGATAATGGGCCTTCAGGTATGCCGTCTGGTAAGAAATATATGCATAACAGGTTGAGTGTGATTTGTTGAAAGCATAATGGGCAAACGACTCCCAGTCCTTCCAAATCTTGGCAACAATCTTCGGATCATGTCCTTTCTTTACACACCCGTCCTCAAATTTCAACCTCAGATCGTTCATCATCGAAACGATCTTCTTTCCCATGGCTTTCCTGAGTGAGTCGGCCTGACCCTTGGAAAAACCTGCCAGTAACTGCGAAAGAAGCATTACCTGCTCCTGGTAAACCGTAATTCCGTAACTATCCTTAAGATAGGCTTCCATTTCAGGAATGTCATAAATGATCTCTTCCTTGCCATGTTTACGGTTAATGTAACTCGGAATATACTCCATGGGGCCCGGTCGGTAAAGGGCATTCATGGCGATCAGGTCTTCAAACCGGTTTGGCCGCAATGCCTTAAGGTACTTTTTCATACCTTCCGACTCAAACTGGAACAGTCCCGTGGTTTCACCCCGGCTGTACAATTCATAGGTCTGCGCATCGTCAAGCGGGAGGTGGTCTATATCAACGTCTTTATTCCGTGATTTCTTTATGTTCTCGAGCGTGTCTTTTATGATAGACAAGGTTTTCAGACCCAGGAAGTCCATTTTAAGCATGCCCACCGATTCGATATGCGAACCCTCATACTGGGTAACATTAAGTTCGGCATCTTTATTCCGGCAAACAGGTATATATTCCTCCAGGTTATCACGACTAATAATGATACCGCAGGCATGTACGCCGGTCTGACGAACCGATCCCTCGAGTACCTCGGCATATTTTAGTGTGCTGGCAACCAGTTTGTTTTCTGATTTTTTTTCTGCTGCCAGGGCAGGTACCTTTTCATATGCCTCCTTAAATGATGTTCCCGGAGTTTCAGGCACCATTTTGGCCAGCCTGTCGGCCTCCGAAAGTTCGAGTTTCTGAACCCTTGCCACATCGCGGATTGCCATCTTTGGCGCCATGGTTCCGAAGGTGATCACATGGGCAACCCGTTCACGTCCGTATTTTCTTACCACATATTGCAGCACCTTGTCGCGCCCGTCTTCATCAAAGTCAATGTCAATATCAGGCATTGAGATACGATCAGGATTCAGGAACCGCTCAAAAAGGAGATCGTATTTTATCGGGTCAATATCGGTGATTCTTAAACAATAGGCTACCACTGAACCGGCTGCAGAACCTCGTCCCGGTCCTACAGAAACACCCATTTCACGAGCCGCCCTGATTACATCCCAAACAATCAGGAAGTAACCCGGGAAACCCATGTTCCTGATGGTTTCGAGTTCGAAATCAATCCTGTCAGTTACCGTTTCATTCATTTCGCCGAAACGCTGTGCGGCACCTGCGTAAGTAAGATGCCGCAGGTATTCGTAGGCATCCTGGAATCCTTCAGGAATTGGAAAGTCAGGCATAATGGGCTCGCTGTTCAGCTCATAATGCTCAATTTTTGCCACAACTTCACCCGTGTTAATGATTGCTTCGGGGATATCCGAAAACAACCTGCGCATCTCATCCTGTGTTTTCAGCCATTCCTGGCGGGTATACCGCAACCGGTTAGGATCATCCACATCCTTACCCGTGCTGATGCATAACAACCGGTCATGAGCCGGTGCATCCTCCTCATTGATGAAATGGACGTCATTGGTGGCAATCACCTTGATGCCGGCCTCTTTGGCGATCGTAAGCAGGTGACTGTTAACGAACACCTGGTTTTCAAGCACCTCACGGTCTATCTGCGGGTCACCCGAAGGATGACGTTGCAATTCAAGGTAGAAATCGTCACCAAAAATTTCCCTGTATTCGGCCAGGGCTTTTTTTGCAGCGTCAAGTCCCTCATGCCTTAACAACCAGGGTATTTCGCCATGAAGGCAGGCTGAGGATGCAATAAGTCCTTCATGATATTTTCGCAGCAGCTCTTTGTCGATGCGGGGCCTGTAGTAGAATCCTTCAGTCCACCCGTAGGATACCAGTTTTATCAGGTTTTTATACCCCTGTTTGTTCTTGGCCAGCAACACCAGGTGAAAACCACCTCCGTCGGACTTATCTGATTTCTCATGACGCGATCTCCGGGCCACATATGTTTCACAGCCCAACAACGGCTTAATTCCCTGTTTCTTGGCCTCGTTATGAAATTCCTTGGCGCCGAACATGTTGCCGTGGTCGGTAATGGCGAGAGCTTCCATTCCATCCTTTTTAGCTTTGGTGATGAGGCTTTTGATAACTGCAGCCCCGTCTAGAATGGAGTATTGGGTGTGAACATGAAGGTGCGTAAACGGTGCATCACAACCCGGAAGAGGAACTTCAGCTACCTCTTTGGCTTCCTCAACAATCTGGGGAAGTGTGAAATTCGATTTGAATGAAACGGCAAAAGGCTTTATGGGAGCCTTGTTTAAAGCTTTAAACTCATCAAGAAGGGCAGGTTCAATTTTTAGCGTGCTAGCCGTTATCACTTCCTGCCTGAGCAATTCAAAAAAACACCGTGCAGTGGCTGCCACATCGGCTGCAGCGTTATGCGCTTCGTCAAACCCTTCATTAAAAAGCTTTTGGGACAATTCGGCCAGAGTAGGCCATTTGTATTTACCTGCTTTGCCCCCTGGTATAGCACAGAAATCAGTTGAGGACTCTTTTGTGCAGATCCATGCAAGCTTATTCAGGCGGGTTGGAATTCCTTTACGCAGGTATTCAGCTTCAAGAATCTTAAGATCAAAGGATATATTATGGCCGATTACAAAGGATGCATTCTCTAAATCGGCCTCAAATTCGGCGAGTACCTGTTCAAGTTCAATACCTTCGGCCATGGCCCGTTCCATAGAGATGCCATGTACTTTTTCAGCTGCCTGCGGAATTATAAAATTGTCGGGTTTTACTATAAACGACTTGTTGCAAAGCAGTAAAGACGTCTTATCGTGGCATTCCCAGGCAAGCTGAACCAGCCTTGGCCAGTTCTTCAGGTCGCTGGCAGGGGCGTTCGGATTCAATGGCAACCCGGTGGTCTCTGTATCAAAAATCAGGAACATGAAACAAAAATACAGCAGAAGCCGCGATTAAAATGTTAATGTTGATAAGTTGGGAAAAATTGCATTTATGTCACCCTGACTCACGTATTCTTATGATCCTTGTGCAACTGAACAGGATTTGTATTTTTCCTCACACGCATATTGATCATTTCAACAATCAGTGAAAAGAATACGGCAAAATAGATGTATCCTTTTGGTACATGGTAATGCAGGCCATCGATAATCAGCATAAATCCGATAAGGATCAGGAAAGAAAGGGCCAGAACCTGCAGAGTAGGGTGTTTATTGATGAAACGGCCGATGGCACCGGCAAAAATCATCATAATCCCAATAGAAATAATAATGGCTGTTATCATCAGTGGAACTTCATCGGTAAGGCCTATGGCAGTGAGAATGGAGTCAAACGAAAAAATAAGGTCGAGCATTACAATCTGAACCAGCACGGCGGCAATGGATGAAGCGGCCGACAGGTTTAATGAATGATCCTCCCCTTCCATTTTCTGATGAATTTCGGAAATGCTTTTAATAATCAGGAAAAGTCCTCCTGCCATCAGGATTAAATCCCTTATGGAAATTCCCAGGTTGAAAACAGTAAATAACGGATTAGTCAACCGGATGAAAAAACTGATCGTCAATAACAACAGGCTCCTGAAAAGCATTGCAAGCAAAAGACCCGTGTTGCGGACCAACCTCTGGCGGGCAGCCGGCAATTTATTGGTTACAATTGAAATAAAAATGATGTTGTCAATCCCTAGAACTATCTCAAGAAAAGTTAGTGTAAGTAAAGCGATCCAGCTTTCAGGCCTGAGAAATACTTCCATGTTTTATGGTTTATTAAATAGTGGTTGAAGAATTATCCTTTTTCAACAAAAGTTCCTCAATTTGTTTTATGAACATCTGCTTCGTTTCTTCTTTTGACCTGGCTATGCCTGATGACATGGTAGGCTGACCGTCCATAGGACAGAATAAAAAGGTGGGAATGGACTGAATTCCGAAAATAGCTGCCAATTCCTGTTCCTCATCTATATCAACCTTGTAAAAATTGATCCTGTCACCGTATTGTTTCGATAATTCTTCAAGAATGGGAGATGTCAGTTTGCAAGGGCCGCACCAGTCGGCATAGAAATCAACAAGACATGGTTTGTTCCCTTCATAAACCCACACTTCTGTATTCTTCTCATAGTTCATCACCATTTTAAGAAAATCCTGCTTTGTCAGTTGTCTAGGCAGCCCATCATTGCCGGCATTCACCTGGCTGACAGGGGAAACACTTTTATTGCCGCCCGAATTTTTACCTGTTTGTCCGTTACAGCCTGTAATGGCTATAAACAAAAACAGCATCGATAAATAACCTGTGATCCGCATATTTCAAAATTAATTCTCTGATAATTACTCTGTTTTAAGATAACGCTTAAGTATTCAAAGGGTTTAAATGGAAATAAACTGATTTATCAGTCACTTCAAGCTTAATAACTTTCATAAGCACCATTTTCACCAGTATCCTTTCCGCTCTCATACGGTTGGTCCGGGCAACCCTGACAAATCCTGACAGTGTGATTTTTTCATTCTGACTCAGGTAGTCCATGAGCGTCTTTTCTTCCCGGCCATAATTCAGCCATACTCCGTTCCTGTTTTGTTCCCTTTTCCAGACATCTACAAGTATCCGGTTTGCCTTGATATTCTGGTCGCCGACTCTCACATATGCAATCCAGTCGCCCTTTTCATCTTTGGCATAATGTGGTTTACTTTTGCCTTTCGGTATATCCACTTCAAGGATACTTTTCCCGTCAACCTCCCATCTTTTCAGGTTAAATTCAACTTCAGGCTTACAATAAATTTGTGCGGCGGATTCGGCCATATAAGCCTCTTCCTCGCTTCTCACACCGCTGATTTTGCCGTTATCCTTAACTCCTATCAGCAATTTGCCTCCATCGGTGTTCGCAAAAGCTGAAAAAGTCTTCGCTATTTTCCGGGCATCACTGATCTCAAATTTAAAATCGAGCTGTTGATTTTCCCCTTTCTCAATGAGGCTTTTGACGTATTTTTCGGCTTTCTTCTTAATTTCCTCTCTCATAATGGGGAAAAAGAGTTATCAGGGCACAAAATTAACGTAATTTGAATAAAATTTTATGTCATAGCATGTATCTAACCGCATACTATTTCCGTATGAATTTGTAAATCAGAAAACCGATGAAAAGGCATTTAGGATTAAGAGATACAAGAGTTTTTATGATCCTGGTCTTAGTTTCAGGACTCATATTTTCATCTGCAAATTACAACACCGGATACGGGCAAACCCCTGACAATGCGGCTCTTTACAAGGAACACATGAAAAAGGGAGATTCATACCGCGAAAGTAAAAATTATGCCGCAGCCATGCTTGAATATGAAAAAGCATCGGATCTGCAGCCGAACGAAGATGAGCCAAGGGATAAGATGCAGAGCATTGAGGCTACCATGGGTATAAACGAGCTTACCGAGCTTCATAAAAAAATGGACCAGGTAAGGCAGCAGGAGCAGGAACAGGCTGCATCAGCCAAAACGGGAACTGCAAAACAGGCAGAACAGAGTGTGGCACCTGTTTCAGGACAGGAAAAGGATGCTCAGCGGAAATCGATTCTCGATTCTTTTGCCGAGGAACTGCGTAAAGCGGAAAAAGGTTCCGATATGAACGCCAGGGCAGTTGTATATCGCAAGATTGCAGATGCGTTTAAAAAAGTCTCCGATGATGAAATGGTTATCACTTACCTCAATAAAGCGCTTGCAATAGAACAGGGATTGGGCAAGGAAAAGGAAGTGTCAGCAGTTTATGATGACCTGGCCGACTCGTATTACAATTCGGGTGATTTTGAAAGTTCAATCAGTTCCTTCGAAAAATCACTTTCATTGAAGGAAAAAGCAGGTGATAAAGCAGGTACATCAAAAGTTCTGTCACAGATAGCCAATGTTTACGAAACCACATACGATTACAAAAACGCCATTGATTACTACCAGCAGTCAGCAAAAATAAAGGAAAGCATCCAGGATCAATCCGGCCTGAAGGATGTGGAGAATAACCTCGGAGATGTATACTATAAGCAGAAAGTGCTTACAAGTTCAATCATGTCCTATGAAAAGGCTGTTGACCTCATCAGGAAACTCAATATGAATGAAGCGCTTGGTTCGGTTTACAATAAGCTTGGCGTGGCTCATTATGAAATGGGAAATTATGAAGAGGCTGAAAAGTTCTTTAAGGAATCCATGAAAAACCTTAATGAAAACGGGAACCGGAAGGAAGCATCCATGGCTCTCAATAACCTTGGAAACCTGTTGTTTATTCATAATGATTATGAAGAGGCAATTTCGTATTACGAAAGATCACTGACTACTAAAAAAGAAGCAGATTATTCTTACGGCCAGGCAGTGACCCTTTTCAACCTGGGCAATGCATACAGGAGATCAGGGAACCAGGATATGGCGATCAAAAGCTATGAAAAAAGCAGGAGAATTGCTGACAGCCTGAATATTGTATCACTGAAGGCAAAAAGCACTAAAGCTCTTTCGGTTTCATACAATGCGGCCAAGAACTTTGATAAAGCTTCAGAAATGGAACAGGAGCTCAGTTCAATGAAAATGACAGCAGTTAGTATTGAAATTCCGGTTTCTGAAAACGAGATGGATCTAAACCTAAACCAGACTCAGAAGATTATTTCAAAACTGAATGAAGAAGCTTTGAAACGCAAAGAGGCGATCGAATCCGGAGCTGAAAACAAGATGACGGATATGTATATCAATAACATAAACAGTCAGTATCTGAAGGAACAAGGCAGAAACAGAATGCTGATTATCATTCTGTCGGCGGTGGGAACGCTTTTGCTTGGTGTATTATTCCTGTATTACAGGAGTAAAAAGAAGTAGTGGAGAATAGGGGAGTCGAACCCCTGACCTATTGCATGCCATGCAATCGCTCTAGCCAACTGAGCTAATTCCCCATAATATTGAATGATTGGCTGATTTTTTGATATATTGATTCCTAAATCGACAAATCAATAAATCATCAAATCTTGAAATCAAAAACGTGGGGGCAAAAGTATCAAAATAAAACAATTTGTGCAAAAACATAATTAATTTTTACTTTCTAAACCAAATGTCATGAAAAGAATCTCAGGGATCCTCCTTTCCCTGCTTATAATAAGCAGCTGCACATCGCCTAAAAAGCTTATGGTGCAAGGTAATTACGATGCCATAGTTGAAAAATCAGTGAAAAACCTGATCAAGAAACCCAACAGTACAGATGATGCGGACATGCTTGACAAAGCTTACAAGCTGGCCAACGAACGGGACCTTGACAGAATTAAATACCTGAAAACGGAAAACAATCCTGATACCTGGGATGAGATGCTCAATTTATACAGTAACCTCAAAAACAGGCAGGCTTCGGTGAAACGGGTTCTTCCACTTCATATCGGTAATGAGACGATCAATTATCCCATCGTTGATTATGATGCCGAAATAGTTGCCGCCAAACGTAAGGCTGCCGATTATTACAATGCCCATGGCCGGAAACTCATGGAAAACAAGGATAAGGAATCCTACAGGCAGGCATTCTATGAGTTGCAGCGCGCCAAAGGTTATTCGGGCGGATCGATCAGTGATCTGGACCGTTTGATTGAACAATGCAGGTACCAGGGCATGAGCCGTGTACTGATTGGCGTGGTGAACAAAACGCTTATCAACCTTCCGCAGGAATTTACAGATGGGCTTGTTGCCGTTAATGCCAATGAAATGAACAGTGAATGGGTTGAGTATTATACCCGTAAGATGGACGACAACATGCGTTATGACTATTATGTGGATATCATCCTTCAGTCGATTACAGTAAGTCCCGATTTAAGCAAAGACAGGGATTTCATTGAAAAGAAAAGGATCGAAAACGGCTTCGAATACGTTCTTGATGCAAAGGGTAATGTGATGAAGGACACCGCAGGCAATGATATCAAGGTAAAGAAATACAAAGATGTGCAGTGCACTGTAATTGAAACCAGGCAGCAGAAGGATTGCAATATTGTGGGTGAAATTGAATTCCTCAGTGCCAATCCTCAGGCCCTTATCAAAAAGCAGCCTGTTGCAGCCAATACTCATTTTGATTATTCATCAGCCAGGGCAATTGGCGATGTGGAAGCCTTATCCGAGGAAACCAAAAAGATGGTCCAGGTTAAACCCGTTCCGTTCCCCGAAGATATCCAAATGATCCTTGATTGTACCGAGGCGTTGAAGAATTCGATTCATGAGGCAATCAATAGTAACAGGGGGACTTTGCGCTAACCTTGTTTTTGCCTAACTTTGCTCCCGTGGCCTTAAACAGATAAATGGGAGTAAATTTAAACTATACGGAACCCGAAAAAGCTGTATTAGTCGGTGTTTCAAACGAAGATCAATCACTTCAGCAGGTAAAAGAATATTTAGAGGAACTGGCCTTCCTGGTTGAAACAGCCGGGGCCGTTCCTCTTAAATCATTTGTCCAGCGGCTCAATGCGCCGAATCCGAGCACTTATATAGGAAGCGGCAAACTCAGGGAAATAAAGGAATTTATTCTTGAAAATCATGCCGATATCATCGTATTCGATGATGAACTTTCAGGCAGCCAGGTCAGAAATATTGAAAAGGAACTTGAAATACGGACCCTGGACCGGACTATCCTCATACTCGACATATTTGCAAAACGCGCCAAGACAGCTTATGCCAAAACCCAGGTTGAGCTGGCTCAATATGAATACCTTTTGCCCCGCCTTACCGGTTTGTGGACACACCTTGAACGCCAGCGCGGAGGTATTGGCTTAAGGGGGCCCGGTGAAACAGAAATTGAAACCGACAGGCGAATTATCCGCACAAAAATTTCATTGCTTAAAGAACAGCTGAAGCAGATTGACAAGCAGATGATAACCCAGCGGAAACACCGCGGAAAGATGGTAAGGGTTGCACTTGTTGGTTATACCAATGTAGGAAAGAGCACCCTGATGAACCTGCTAAGCAAATCGGACATGTTTGCCGAGAATAAACTGTTTGCTACACTTGATGCGACCGTGCGTAAGGTGGTTATCGGAAATCTGCCATTCCTTCTTTCAGACACTGTGGGATTTATCCGTAAACTGCCACATCACCTGGTAGAATCGTTCAAATCCACACTTGATGAAGTTCGCGAAGCGGACCTTTTGCTTCATGTGGTGGATATTTCACATCCCGGCTTTGAAGACCAGATTGCCGTTGTTAACCAGACATTACAGGAAATCGGTGCTGCAGATAAGCCGGTATTGGTGGTATTTAATAAAACCGATGCCTATGCCTTCATCCCAAAAGACGAAGATGACCTAACACCAAAACAAAAGGAAAATCTGACTCTAGAAGAAGTAAAAAACAGCTGGATCGTGAAAACCAACTCCCCTTCCCTGTTTATATCTGCTTTAAAAAAGGATAATATTGAGGAACTGAAACAAAAGCTATATGAAAAGGTACGGGCAATTCACATCACCCGGTACCCATATGATGATTTTCTGTATTAAATGAGTTTCTTTTCCACCATATATTCACCAATCTGAACAGCGTTGGTGGCAGCACCTTTTCGCAGGTTATCCGATACAACCCACATATTTAGCGTTTTCGGCTGGGTTTCATCCCTGCGAAGACGGCCGACAAATACCTCATCACGGTTATGTGAAACAATGGGCATGGGGTAAACATTGTTTTTGGGATCATCCATCACAATAACGCCCGGGGTTTCGCCAAGAATCTCACGTACGGTATCCAAATCAAATTCTTTTTCAAACTCAACGTTTACAGCCTCCGAATGGCCTCCGATCACCGGAATACGCACAGTGGTTGCCGTAACCCTGATGGAGTCATCGCCCATTATCTTTTTGGTTTCATTCACCATTTTCATTTCTTCCTTTGTATAGCCATTGTCAAGAAACACATCGATATGAGGCAGCGCATTCATGTCAATTTTGTGCGGATAAGCCATGGGACCATCAATCCCTTTTCTTTCGTTCATTAACTGGTCGACTGCTTTTTTACCGGTTCCTGTAACCGACTGGTAGGTTGAAACCACAATCCTTTTAACTTTATATGCTTTATGAAGACCAACCAGTGCCACCACCATTTGTATGGTTGAACAGTTCGGATTGGCTATAATCATATCTTCCTTTGTAAGAACATGAGCGTTTACTTCCGGAACCACGAGCTTAATTGAAGGATCCATTCTCCATGCCGATGAATTGTCGACAACCTTCGTACCCGCTTCTGCAAATCTCGGAGCCCATTCTTTTGAAGTGCTGCCTCCTGCTGAAAAAATAGCAATGTCGGGTTTCATATCCACTGCAGTTTGCATGCCAACCACCTTATATTGCTTGCCTTTAAAGGTTACTTCTTTACCAACAGATTTTTCGGAAGCAACAGGTATAAACTCAGTAACGGGAAAGGACCTTTCCTGCAAAACCTTCATCATTTGTGTGCCAACCAACCCGGTGGCGCCGACTACAGCAACTTTCATTGTATTATATATTTGTGGTTATTGATTACCCTATTAAAATGAAAAAGAACTTTTCATCCCGAAGTTTTATTACCGCAGAGCTTTTAAAGATATTCAAAAGACCTGCCTTGTATTACTTTTTCATTGTGTAATACTTAGCGTCTTTTTTTGTATCTTTAAAATCTGTGCTGTACATCGTTAGAAAAATTCTCTTTATTTAAATCCCAATGGAATAAATTACTCCATTGTTACCTGCAAAATTGGTAAAAAAAATGATTTTTGAAAATGTAAGGTACGTTTTTTTAGTAATCTGTTCCTGTTTCTTAAATTTATATACTACCGGCCAGGTTCGGGGAGGTTGTGATCCGGTTTTACCGCCTTTTTCAATAATTGTTACTGAAATTATGGCGGACCCTTCCCCTGCTCAGAAACTCCCGGATGCCGAGTACGTCGAAATCCTTAACCGAAGCTCCGTGCCTGTGAACCTGAAAGGAATAAACCTGGTCATAGGAACTCATCAGTGTATCCTTCCTGATTCTCTGCTATCACCGGGTTCATATGCCGTCATTTGTGACAGGGAAACAGTCCCGTTTTTTATCAAATATGGCCCTGTAATTGCTGTTTCAAATTTTCCGGCCATTCTTAATACCGGTCAGGCTGTTTCTCTTATATCTCCTGCCGGAACAGTGATTCATAGCATAACCTTTTCACCAAAATGGTATAAACCGGGCACAGAACAGGGAGGCTATTCTCTTGAAATAATGGATCCTCAGAATTTCTGCGGTAACGGAGAAAACTGGACTTCTTCAACGGATACCCGCGGCGGAACCCCGGGTAAAGTAAATTCGGTTATGAGAAGTAATCCCGATACAAAACCGCCATACCTCGTACGTTGTACCCTTCCGTCCGATACTTCGCTATTGCTGTATTTCAATGAAGCTTTATTTCCATGTAATAATTCTGAACCGGGCCTGTTTTCAGTTAATAACGGTTTTTTTGATCCTGTTGAAGTAAGATTGATCCCTCCTGATAACAAAATGATCTGCCTGTCCTATACTAATTCCTTTTCACCCGGAGTTACGTATAGCATAACCGTCGCAGGCGGATTAACGGATTGTGCCGGTAATATTTCGGAGAAACCGGGATACACAAGTTTTGGAATTCCTTCTGTACCCGGCATGAGTGATGTGGTATTCAATGAAATATTATTTGATGTCCCTGAAGATGGCACTGAATTCATTGAAATCTATAACCGCTCGGAAAAAACCATTGACCTCAAAAGTCTTAAAATATCACTTTCCGATTACCTAACGGGAAATCCTGAAAAAACCATATCGCTGAATGGAAATCCCTTTCTTCTGATGCCTGCTTCTTATGCCGTCTTTACAAAAGATGCGGCTACGTTGCTTTGCGGACATCCGCATTCGTCATTAACCAATGTGATTGAAATAACCAATCTCTTCAGACTCCCCGATACAGAAGGTGCGCTGGTACTAACCGATTCAACAGGAAACATTATTGATGAACTCAGGTACAGTGAACGTTTTCACCATGCCCTGATCAATGATAACGAGGATTATTCAATTGAACGGGTTAATCCGGATCTTCCCTCCGATGACCCGGGTAACTGGATGACGGCTTCCACCCTATCAGGGTATGCCACCCCGGGATATGAAAATTCGATGCTTTCAAATCCCGGTAATAAATGGGAGCTGACGTGTTCATCCGATTATATATCGCCCGATAATGACGGCATTGATGACCTGATAACAATCCATCTTGAAAGTGATCATCCCGGTATCATTGGCTCCCTTGCCGTTTACACCCTGGCAGGTGAAATGGTATGCCCGATTAAAAAAAGATCATTATCCGGGACGGATGAGTACTTTGAATGGGACGGGCAAAACGGAAAAGGAACAATAACCGGGGCCGGACTTTACTTGCTTTATGGTGAATTTATTGACGATAAGGGGGATAGCAAAATTTTTAAGAAAGTTATTTCTGTTGTCAGAAAATAAACACTAAAATGACTAATTTCATAATCTGATTAACACCTCTAATTCGAAATGAATATAGCAACAGAGAATCAGGAAAATTCCCTTTTGATTTATAAAGGGGCGTTCACAGTTAACCTGATTTCAATACTGGGAAATCAAATCCGGCTACTTCCTGAAATCGACTTCAGAATAGTACAAAAGCTTTTCAGGATTTTCATGGAATTAACCCAGAATGTCTCCTATTACTCTGCCGAAGTGGTCAACGTTAAAAGCGGAGTATCCTGCGGCAGCGGATGGGTTACCATTCAAAACTTCGATGATTACCTGAAAATCACAACCGGCAACAGAATAAAGCCCGAACATGGCCCACGCCTCATACAATATTGCAATGAAATCAATGCCTTTGACAGTGAGCAACTCCGGAAACTGAAACGTGAAATCCGTTCCCAGGCATTGGAACGTGACACCGGTGCACAGATTGGACTTATTCAAACCAGCATTGTATGCGGGAATAAGCTTGAATTCAAAATTTTTTCAGAGGATGCTGAAAACGACTATTTTGTCATTTCAGCCATTACAAGCAAGGAGCCTTCGGAAATGCCGGCTGACGATTAAGTCAGTTTAGCATGTAAATACTCCCTGTTCAGGCGTGCAATATGTGAAAGTGATATGCTCTTGGGGCATTCGGCTTCGCATGATCCCGTATTAGTGCAATTACCAAAACCCAGCTCATCCATTTTTGCAACCATCCTGATCGCCCTTTCCTTGGCTTCCACCTGTCCCTGGGGTAATACGGCAAACTGTGAAACTTTGGCCGCAACAAATAGCATTGCGGATGCATTCTTACAGGCTGCCACACATGCGCCACAGGCTATACATGATGCAGCATCCATGGCCGTTTCGTAATTCTGACGGGGAACCGGTATCGTATTGGCATCCGGAACTCCGCCTGTGTTCACTGAAATATAGCCCCCGGCCTGGATAATTTTATCAAGCGCTGAACGGTCAACAATGAGATCCTTTATAATTGGAAATGGCTTTGCCCTCCATGGTTCAATTACAATGGTATCTTTATCTTTGAACTTGCGCATATGTAACTGGCAGGTTGTGACTGCTGAATCGGGCCCGTGCGGCCTGCCGTTTATATAAAGTCCGCAAGCACCGCATATACCTTCCCTGCAATCATGATCAAAACATACAGGTTTTTCAATTTTGTTGATCAGATCCTGGTTAAGTATATCCAGCATCTCAAGGAATGAACAGTCAGGCGATATTTCCGCAACCTTATATGTTTCAAACCTGCCTTTTGCAGTGCTGTTTTCCTGTCTCCAAATTTTCAACGTGAAGTCCATGTAGCTTATATTTTGTAATTGCGGGTTTGTACTTTTATATTTTCATAAACAAGGGGTTCCTTGTGCAAAACAGGCTCATTACCGGTACCCTTGTATTCCCAGGCACCGACAAACATGAAGTTCTCATCATTACGGCTGGCCTCACCTTCAGGAGTCTGGTACTCCTCACGGAAATGACCACCGCATGATTCTTCACGCTGTAATGCGTCACGGGCCATCAGTTCACCGATTTCAATAAAATCAGCCACTCTGGATGCTTTCTCAAGTTCCTGGTTCAATTCATTCTGATCCCCTGTAATCCTGGCGTCATTCCAGAATTCCTGGCGAAGCAAAGCAAATTCTTTAACGGCTTCGGTAAGTCCTTCCTTTGTTCTTGACATGCCCACAAGGTCCCATAATCTTAATCCGAATTTGCGATGGATATGATCCACGCTTTGAGTTCCCTTGATTTGCATGAGCTTATTCAGTCTCTCTTGAATGTTGTACTCAGCCTCCTCAAACGCCGGATTGGTAACAGGCATCCTGGGAGTAAGGATTTCAGCGGCCAGGTAATTCTGTATAGTATAAGGCAAAATGAAATACCCGTCAGCCAGTCCCTGCATCAATGCAGAAGCCCCAAGCCTGTTGGCGCCATGATCGGAAAAATTGCATTCGCCGATTGAGAACAAACCCGGAATGGATGTCATGAGCTCATAATCCACCCAGATACCGCCCATGCAATAATGAATGGCGGGGTAAATCATCATCGGAGTTTCATAAGGATTGTCATCCACGATCTTTTCATACATCTGGAAAAGATTTCCGTAGCGCTCCTCGATAACATGCTTGCCAAGTCGCTTAATGGATTCGTTAAAATCAAGGTAAACAGCAAGCCCGGAACCTACACCGAAACCTGCATCACATCTTTCTTTTGCAGCTCTTGAAGCCACATCACGCGGAACAAGGTTTCCGAAGGCAGGATACCTTCTTTCGAGATAGTAGTCGCGATCGTCTTCAGCGATATCTTTTGGCTTTTTGGTGCCGGCCCTCAGCGCCTCAGCATCTTCTTTCTTTTTCGGGACCCATATTCTTCCGTCATTACGCAAGCTTTCGCTCATCAAAGTAAGTTTCGACTGGTAACTTCCGTGAACCGGGATACAGGTAGGATGGATCTGCACGAACGCCGGGTTGGCAAAATACGCGCCCTTTTTATACACCTGCCATACAGCACTGCCATTTGATCCCATGGCGTTGGTAGAAAGGAAAAATGCCCTTCCGTAACCTCCGGTTGCTATTACAACAGCATGTCCGAAATGCCTCTCGATTTTGCCATTTACAAGGTTGCGGGTGATTATTCCTCTTGCCTTGCCATCAATCAGAACCACATCAAGCATTTCATTACGAGGGAATAGTTTTACCGTTCCTGCATCAACCTGTCGCATGAGTGCACTGTATGCGCCAAGCAACAGCTGCTGACCCGTTTGCCCGCGGGCATAAAAGGTTCGTGATACCTGGGCTCCGCCGAAAGAACGGTTTTCAAGCAATCCGCCGTATTCCCTTGCAAAAGGTACACCCTGTGCAACGCACTGGTCAATGATGTTCCCGCTTACCTCGGCAAGCCTGTAAACATTGGCTTCACGTGCCCTGTAATCACCGCCTTTAATTGTGTCGTAATATAACCTGTAAACGCTGTCGCCGTCATTGGGATAATTCTTGGCAGCGTTAATACCGCCCTGCGCGGCAATGCTGTGTGCCCTGCGGGGACTATCCTGGTAACAAAAAGCTTTTACATTGAAGCCCAGTTCACCAAGGCTGGCAGCTGCAGAAGCCCCTGCCAGACCGGTACCCACAACAATGATATCCAGTTTGCGCTTATTGGCAGGATTTACAAGTTTCTGAGTAGCCTTATAGTTAGTCCATTTTTCGGCCAGCGGGCCTTCCGGAATTCTTGGATTCAGTTTTGTCATAATTGAAAAATCAATGTCTTACATTCGGAAATAAACATACAGCGGTATCGCTACAAATCCAGCTACGATGGCCAGGGTATAAATTATGCCCGTCCACTTTATAATCGGCGAATATATAGGATGATTGATTCCCAGTGTCTGAAAAGCCGACTGAAAACCGTGCAGCAGGTGAAAACCAAGAAAAATCATACAGGCAATATAGAATATTACAACCCATCCGATCTTGAATTTTTCGATAACCAGCAAACCAAGGTCATGGTATTCCTCTCCATCATAATTCACAACAGGCACATCACCGAATATTTTTGCTTTTAAATAAAAGTCAAAAAGGTGTATAACAAGAAAAACGGTGATTATGGCAGCCGTATGGATCATGAATTTGGAAAAAAAAGATGTTTGTGAAAAATTTTCTTTCCGGTACCTGCTTGGCCTGGCCATCCAGTTTTGAAGCTGAACGATAACACCATAAATCATATGCAGCAGGAACCCTCCAAAGAGTATGAGTTCCATAACCCTTACAAGTACATTCGTTCCCATAAAATGGGCCGCTTTGTTAAAGGGTTCCCTTGAGTCTGAAAAAATCAGGCTAAGATTAATACCAAGATGCACTACAAGGAAAACTACAAGAAAAATCCCTGCCAGCGACATCATTAATTTTTTTCCAATGGAAGAAGTAAGGATACTGCTCATAAGTATGAATAAATCAAAAGATGTGCATAATTGTTTATCGTAACGGCAGCAAATTTACCTGCTTAGAGTTATTTTTACAACACATGACAGACCAAATATGCTACTTTAGAACCATTAAAGATAATTATGAAGACAATCACAATGCCTCCGGCCTTCTTCACCGTTAACCGGGAAAGACTTTCACATGCTCTGAAACCAAGGTCACTTGCGATTTTTCATGCCAACGATGAAATGAACCGGACCGCCGACCAGGATTTCCCATATCGCCAGGACTCCGATCTCTTCTACCTGACGGGGATTAACCAGGAAAAGACGGCATTGCTGATTGCACCCGACTATCCTGATGAATCGATGCGTGAGATTCTGATTATCCGCAGAGCCAATCCTAAACTTGAAACCTGGGAAGGTCATAAATACACTGTTGAAGAGGCCAGGGCGATTTCAGGTATAAAAACCGTTTACTATGCCGATGAATATGACTCAGTGCTGGCACCCATGATGATGTTCAATTACAACATTTACCTTAACCTGCCTGAATTACACAAGATCATTCCGGAATTGCCCAACAGGAACCTCAGGTTTTCATACGACATACAACGCCGGTTTCCCGCCCACCATTATGAAAGACTTGCTCCGATCATGCGCGATCTGAGAACCATGAAATCGGAAGCTGAGATAACCATGATTAAGGAGGCCTGTGCCATCACACGCGATGCGTTTCAAAGAGTGCTTAAAACCGTGAAACCCGGCATGACGGAATATGAAGTGGAGGCCGAGATTACTTATGAATTTGTCAGGAAAGGCGGACGACATGCTTACCAGCCTATCATTGGTTCGGGTATCAACGGCTGTTCACTTCATTACCTATACAACAACAGCACCTGCAACGACGGTGATTTGCTGCTGATGGATTTCGGTGCCGAATATGCGAACTATGCCGCAGATTGCACAAGGACAATACCCGTAAACGGAAAATTCACAGCCCGGCAGAAGGATCTCTATAAATCGGTTCTTGATGTATTCCGGTATGCCTGTTCCCTGATGAGGCCGGGAAATACAATAAACAATATGCATGCTGATGTATGCCGAAGGTTCAGTCTTGAACATGTGAGAGTTGGCCTTTATACAGCCGAAGAATTAAAAAATGAACCCCGGGAAAAACCCTTGTACCAGAAATATTACATGCACGGAACTTCCCATTTTCTTGGATTGGATGTCCATGATGTAGGAGGTAAAGATGCAGAATTCCGACCCGGCATGATTCTGACCTGTGAACCCGGCATTTATCTTCCTGAAGAAAAGACGGGTATCCGGATTGAAAGCAACATCCTGATTACACGCGACGGTAATCTCGACCTGATGAAGGATATCCCGGTTGAACCTGATGAAATAGAAAAACTGATGGCCTCCAGGTGATCAGCCTATATCTTCAATATTTTTTGCTATCGGCGTTCCAATCACTTTATTGCCCTGGCTGGTGACCACTACATTATCTTCGATGCGGACAGCGCTGAAACCAATGTATTTTGAAACCTCCCTGTAGTCGATGAAATCACGGTAACGCCCTTCGCTGTGCCATTTTTCAATGAGGGGTTCTATAAAATAAATGCCCGGCTCAACTGTAATCACATTCCCTTCAACAAGCCGTTTGGCCATCCTGAGGTATGCTGTACCAAATTGTTCCGACCGTTTGAACTCCTCATCATAACCGACAAAATTTTCACCGATATCTTCCATGTCATGCACATCAAGGCCGATCATATGCCCGAGCCCGTGGGGGAAAAACAAGGCATGAGCCCCGTGTTGCACGGAATCCTCAATACTTCCTTTCATCAATCCGAGTTCTTTCAGTCCCTTTGCAATTACAAGAGCGGCCGAACGATGAACTTCTGAATAGGGTACTCCGGGCTTGATTGCTTCAATGGCAGCCAGCTGCGCATCCAGCACAATTTTATATATTTCTTTTTGCTGGTTGGTGAATTTTCCATTAACCGGGTAAGTTCTTGTAATGTCCGTTGCATACCTCATCGGTGATTCGACGCCGGCATCCATTAAAAGCAGCTGGCCTTTTTTAAGTTCATTGTGGTATGAGTGATTATGCAACGTCTGGCCGTTAACCGTGCAAATAACGGGATAGGCCATCCGGCAATGATGCTTAAGGGCAAAACCTTCAAAGGTCCCCTGGATCTGGTATTCATAAGTTCCCGGCTTAATCAGTCCCCTGATTTCATCATAACCGGGAGCAGTAACCTCACTCATTGTCTTTTCCATATCCTCAAGTTCCCAGGAATCTTTAACTGACCGCTGAGAAACAACAGCCTTTATCAGAGCCTGTGATGCATTCCTGTCGACCTCTTCGTATTTGAGATTATCATAATAGGCGAGCTGTAGCCTTCTTTGTTCGCGGTAGGGAGGAAGATAATGTACCTCTCTTGAATGGGCTATTACCCTGAAAACATCCCCATCAAGCCTTTCAAGCGGTTTCACTTTGGTAACCCCGGCTTTCAGGGCTTTATCCTGCAATGGCTCAAGGCGGCCCACCCAAATGATATCTTCAAGAGTGGGGTCACTTCCGTAAAGCATTTCAATCCCGGTTTCACAGTCGATCATACCCGCAACACCCGGCTGATCGATTCCGAAATAATACAGGAATGAACTGTCCTGCCTGAACGGGTAATTATTGTCTGCATAATTCATGGCAACTTCTTTATTGCCAAGAAATAAAATAACTCCTTTACCGACAAGTTCTCTTAATCGCTTTCTACGTTGGATATATACTTCAGCAGGAAACATGGTTTTTATATATTGGTCTGCTTATAAAATTATAACCTATTTTCTTCTAAAACCAATAAAAACGTCATAAAAAACATTCTCATCACAACCGGGAATGTTAAATTTCGTATACAATTCTGACCCTAATTTTAATTTTTTCTATGCCGTACCGCCGCCTTCCCAATACCGATCTGGCCAGACTGAGAGCACTGAGGATTGCCTATGAAAAGGGAAAGGAATTGCCTCCTTTTAAACTGGCGTTTACACAGGCGAGTTATCAACGGGTAATTTCGGTGCTGCATTCATTTGAGAAAACTGTACAGGAAAGCCGCCAGGCATTCAACATACAGGTTCAGAAAAGCAAGGATTATGCACGCCTTCTGAAAAAAACAAAACTATACCTTTCCCATTTCATACAGGTTGTCAATATGGCCATAGCACGTGGCGATCTTTCGGCGTCGGACAGGGATTATTTTGGATTCGGCCGCGATCAGAGCAGGGTGCCATCTTTCGGCAGCGAAGGTGAAGTGATAAAATGGGGACAAAAGATAATTGAAGGGGAAACCCAACGGATCTCGAAAGGTCTGACTCAGGTAACCAACCCGACAATGGCGGTTGTAAAAGTTCGCTACGAAGATTTTCTTGAAGCTCACCGACACCAGAAGATCCTTCAGAAAAATCTGCAGCGCAGCCAGGAAAAACTTGTCGAACAGCGTAAAATGATCGATTCAATTATTGCAGCTGTCTGGAACGAAGTAGAGGAACATTATAAAGATCTGCCGGATGACGCCAAAAGAAACAGTGCTAAAATCTATGGTGTGGTCTATTTCTTCAGGAAAAGTGAACAGGCAGAAAAGCAGGGATCAGCTGTCTGATGGCGACTGCCCTTTCTCACGAAGGTAAATCATACCGATACAGGCAAACGTAATTAAAGCACTCAGGTAGAATAAGAGGTTGTTGTCCGTTCCTGCTTTATCCATCATGGTTTCTCCCATGGGTTCAGTTGAAAAGTGATAGTACAACACGGCCAGCCCGTTATTTACAAGATGTCCCATTACAGGCACCCATATAGAACCGCTCCATACAAGAAGGTATCCGAAAAACATCCCAAGTAAAAAACGCGGTACAAAACCGTAAAACTGGAAATGAATAAAGCTGAACAGGAAAGCAGTGAGAAATACACCCCAGTGTGCATTGCGTGTCCATTCACTCAATAGCCGCTGAATTACCCCCCTGAAAAGAAATTCCTCTCCGATTGCCGGAATAATGGCAATCATAAGAAAATTCACGGCCAGCACCATAGTACTGTTGCTTATAAGAAAAAGTTCAGTCAGTTCGGATGCCTTCTCTTCCATCGATTTCATAAACTTTTCTGCCCAATCCATGCTCTCCGGCAGATCCATCTGCATATTCAACGCGGCGATCCTGTTCAGAAAAGGAATGGCGACGGAAACCGTTACGAACACAAGGAGTAACGTGACAACTGAAGCTTTCCGGTTTGCCCTAATATAATTGAAGGCACGGATATCAAAAAGCCAGCCTGCAATGATAGCGGGAACTACAAACAGGAAAACTGACTGGAAAATCTGGAAGTATTTCATTACTCCTATTGTGCTTTGCTGAGGATTACTGATTATTCCCGCCAGGTTCATGAAACTGGTGTGGAATAACGGCACGGCAATAACCAGGGCAAGCAGAGAGCCAAAAAGGGCACAAACCAACACAAGGAACACCAGCAATATGATCTTTGCCGGTGGCGACATGTTAATGAAATTGATTTTAAACTGCTGTACAGATGAATTCATCATTTGAACTTTGCCTGTAAAAGTACTAAAAAGTTCTTGGTATCTTTGCCGTTTTCAGAAGCCTTGATAACAATAGGAAATACAACACTGCCCGATAAGGCCTTACTGCTGGCGCCCATGGAAGATGTGACTGATCCCTCCTTCAGGTTCATATGCAAACACTTTGGTGCCGACATGGTATATACCGAATTCATTGCTTCAGACGGGCTGATAAGGGACGCGCAGAAAAGCGTAAAGAAGCTTGAAATAACCGATGACGAGAGACCTGTTGGTATACAGTTGTACGGCCACATCATTGAAAGTATGGTGGAAGCGGCCCGGATTGCGGAAGAAGCCAAACCTGATTTGATTGATATCAATTATGGCTGCCCCGTCCGGAAGATTGCCAATCGCGGAGCAGGTGCCGGTATGTTGTGCAATATTCCGCTTATGGTTGAAATGACAAAAGCCATTGTGGACGCCGTTAAGCTGCCGGTTACGGTTAAAACGCGTTTAGGCTGGGATGAAAACAGCAAAACAATTGTGGATATTGCCGAACGATTGCAGGATGTTGGAATAAAGGCTCTTACTATACACGGCAGAACAAGGGCACAATTGTATAAAGGCAGTGCTGACTGGACCCTTATTGGTGACGTAAAAAAAAATCCCCGTATGAAAATCCCGATTATTGGCAATGGCGATATCACCAGTGCCGAAGCTGCTGAGCAAGCTTTTAATACATACGGCGTGGACGGGATTATGATTGGGCGTGCAACAGTTGGCCGGCCCTGGATATTCAAAGAAATTAAAGACTTCATTACAAGGGGAGAAATCATGCCTCCGCTTACATTAAGGGAAAAAGTTGACCTGGCACGTTTACAGTTTCACAAATCGCTTGAGGTGAAAGGCATTCCAAGAGGCATTTTTGAGATGAGAAGACATTTTACCAACTATTTCAAAGGTCTTCCTGATTTTAAGGAAATTCGTATGAAGCTGGTAACCACACTGGATACGGATGAAATCGAAAGGCTTCTCTACCTGATTGTGGCTACTTATCCGCAGTATTAGCCGGATTTTTCAGAGGATAATCAATCGTATAATGCAAGCCGCGGCTTTCTTTCCGTTGCTGTGCCGCTTTGATGATAAGGTAGCCGGCATTGATCATATTCCTCAATTCACACAACTTTTGCGAAAGCTTTGATGTGGCAAATAATTCCTCTGTTTCATTGAAGATAATCCATAGCCTGTCCATGGCACGTTTCAGCCTTATATTCGAGCGCACAATACCCACGTAATAGCTGAAGATCTGCTGAACTTCTTTAAAATTCTGGGTGATAAGAACCATTTCCTCGGTATGTGTGGTTCCTTCATCATTCCAGTCGGGTATATTTTCCTGAATACTGTACTGTTTAAAACTATTCAGGGCTTGACGGGCAGCCTTGTCAGCATAAACCATGGCCTCGAGCAGGGAATTGCTTGCCAACCGGTTTGCGCCATGCAGGCCGGTCGACGAGCATTCACCAGCTGCATACAGCCGCTGAATGGAGCTGCAACCGTTCATATCCACCCTTATACCGCCACACAGGAAATGAGCGGCAGGAACAACAGGTATCATCTGGGTGCGGATATCGATGCCGAGCGACATGCACTTTTCAAATATATTCGGGAAGCTGTTTTTCACATCTTCACCGTCGAGGTGCGTGCAATCAAGGAATACATACTCATCCCCGCTTGTTTTCATTTCGTTGTCGATTGCCCTTGATACGATGTCGCGTGGTGCAAGCGATCCTCTTATATCATATCGGGGCATGAAATCTTCACCTTTGTGATTACGGAGTATAGCCCCGTGACCACGCAAAGCTTCAGTAATCAGAAAATTGGGCCGCTCACCCGGGTTATAAAGAGCAGTGGGATGAAGCTGCACAAATTCCATATTGTCAATAATGCCCTTGGCTCTGTAAACCATGGCAATGCCATCAGCTGTAGCAATCAGGGGGTTTGTTGTAATATGGTAAAGGTTACCGATTCCGCCGGTTGCCATAAGCGTAACCCTGGCCAGGAACTTATGGATTGTACCTTCATTCAGATCGAGTACATAGGCGCCATAGCATTCAATATCGGAGAAATAGCGCTTCACCAGCTTTCCCATATGATGCTGGGTAATGATATCAATGGCAAAAAAGTGTTCAAAAACATCAATGTTGGGATGCTTTTTAACCTTGTCGCTTAAAGCGCTCTGTATTTCAAAACCCGTATTGTCCTTGTGATGGAAAATCCTGTATTCTGAGTGGCCTCCTTCCCTTGCCAGGTTATATTTCCCTGTATTCTCACGGTCAAATTCAGTACCCCATTGTATCAGCTTCTTGATCTGCTCAGGTCCTTCCCTGACTACCATTTCAACCACTTTGCGGTTGCAAAGGCCGTCACCGGCAATCAGCGTATCATTGATGTGCTTGTCGAAATTGTCAATTTCACTTGTAACCGCTGCAATTCCGCCCTGGGCGTAACTTGTATTGGTATCTGAAAATGATGACTTTGTGACAACAGCCACTTTCCCGTGTTCTGCCACCTGCAATGCATAGGCCAACCCCGCGAGTCCCGAGCCAATTACAAGAAAATCATATTGATGTTCCATCTTATGAAATTTTCAACGTGGTACAAAATTAGCAGAATTTACTATAACTGACCATTCATTGTTTCGCTATGTGTTATAGGCTGAACCGGTTTAATTTGAAATTTTCAATTACATTTGCCGCTATAATATTAAATATACCACAATGATTCAGGAAGATCTCTTCAGGAAAATTATTGCCCACAGTAAGGAATACGGTTTCATCTTTCCATCGAGCGAAATTTATGACGGACTTGGTGCCGTATATGATTACGGTCAGAACGGAGTGGAACTGAAGAATAATATCCGAAGGTACTGGTGGGAAGCCATGGTCAAGCTGAATGAAAACATTGTGGGTATAGACTCGGCAATCTTCATGCATCCCAAGATCTGGGAAGCCTCCGGACATGTGGCTGCATTTAATGATCCTCTTATTGATAACAAGGATTCAAAGAAGAGATACCGTGCTGATCAGCTCATTGAGGAACATCTGCAGAAGATCGAAGATAAAATTCAGAAAGAGGTTGAAAAAGCTGCCCAGAAATTCGGGGCTTCATTTGATGAAGGAAAATTCAGAACTACGAATCCCAGGGTTCTTGAAAACCAGGAAAAATATGATGCCGTCCGTTCAAGGTATATTAAAGCCCTTGAAACAGACGATCTGAAAGAGATTTACCAGATCATCCTTGATGCGGAAATTGTTTGCCCTGTTTCGGGCACAAAAAACTGGACTGAGGTAAGGAAGTTCAACCTGATGTTCAGTACACAGGTGGGTTCTGTAAGTGAAGAAGCCAACACCATTTACCTGAGGCCTGAAACAGCCCAGGGTATATTTGTGAATTTTCTGAACGTTCAGAAGACAGGACGTATGAAAATTCCGTTCGGTATTGCCCAAACCGGTAAGGCGTTCCGTAATGAGATCGTAGCCCGCCAGTTCATTTTGCGCATGCGCGAATTTGAACAAATGGAAATGCAGTTTTTCATCAAGCCGGGTACAGAAATGGAATGGTATGAATTCTGGAAACAAAAGAGAATGAATTGGCATAAAAACCTGGGCATGGGCGATCAAAAATACAGGTTCCACGATCATGATAAGCTGGCCCATTACGCCAATGCCGCATGCGATATCGAATTTGATTTCCCGATAGGATTTAAAGAAGTGGAGGGTATACATTCCCGTACCAATTTTGACCTGGGTAACCATGAAAAGTTTTCGGGCAAGAAAATTCAGTATTTCGACGGCGAAGCCAACGAATCCTACACCCCGTACGTTATTGAAACTTCAATCGGCCTCGACAGGATGTTCTTTACTGTTCTTTCCAATGCCTATACCGAAGAAAAAGTGGAATGGGAAGGAAGTGCAAAAGAAGAACGCGTTGTGCTGAAACTGCCCCCTGCTCTTGCTCCTATACAGCTTGCCATTTTTCCTTTAACCAAAAAGGATGGACTTCCTGAAAAGGCAAGAGAAATCATGGATAAGATGAAATTCCAATTCAACTGCCAGTATGAGGAAAAAGACGCCATCGGCAAGCGCTACCGCAGACAGGATGCTATCGGAACTCCGTTCTGCATCACGGTTGACCACGACACACTGAAAGATAATACGGTTACAATCCGCCATCGCGATACATTGCAGCAGGAAAGAGTTGCAATTGACCGCCTGACCGATATCATGGGGGATAAGGTAAGCCTGACGGGACTTCTGAAACAGCTGTAGGTTTTTTAACTTTCGCTATGCGAAGGGTATGTTACCAACGATCACTGCAGATCGTTCGTTATGGTATTGCCTGAATGTTTGTGGAAATTTTTCTTTCCTGCATCTTATTCAAGAATTCAAGCATTAAAATGACATATTCATTTACTAAAAAGAACTGAAAGTCAATTTAAAGCTCCTATTCAGCTACTTTTTATTATATTGCAGTTGAAACCCGGACGATAACCCCACTTAGTTATGGAAACTCTTCTGTTGAATATTTCATTCGTTTCAATTCTTTGATTCCGGAATGAAATTCTATTTGAAAATAATCCTTATAGCAGGAATGGCAGGCGGTACAGTTTTACAGGGCCAGAATCTTGTTCCTAATTATTCGTTTGAAAAAATTTTAGACTTCAGGGGTAAAAATAATTCAGGCTGGCATAAAGTACAATTATCAGATACCCCCGATTACTTTAATACTAACAAAGAGTATCCCGGCCATTCTGCTTTTGAAAAATATTACGGAGGAATCAGACCAAAAAGCGGTGAAGGTTTTATCGGTATTTTCTGTTACAGGTACAATTCTGAAAGACAGATCAGAAATGTAAGGGAATTTGTTCAGACCGGGTTGCTTGAACCGTTGATTGCAGATAGCCTTTACAGAATTGAAATTTCATTGTGTCTTGAACCGGAATCCAATGTAGCCATAAAAAATTTCAGGATTTATTTCACTTCTGATTTATTAACTGATTACAAGGAATACAAATTGCTTACAGTAAAGCCGCAGGTTGAATTTGCGTTTTCTTCCCCTGATTGCCGGAATAGCTGGATAACTTTTTCATCGTTCTATAAATCAACCGGTGATGAGAAATTCATTATGCTTGGTAATTTCAGAAATGATAAAAATACTTCCATCACTAAACTGGCAACACCTAAAAATAAAACATATAAGGAAAAATGGGACCTTGTGAAAGGTGAAAAGGCCTCGTATTATTATATGGATGACATCGTTGTTGAAAAAGTAACGCTTGAAAAAAAGGATACTGTTGTATCTCCCGATAATCCAGCCAATAAGTTATTGACTGACACTATAAGTATAGCTGATATTGCGATTGACTCAGCCGTAATCTTAAAAAACATTTTCTTCGAATTTAATAAAGCCGATTTGCTGCCTGAATCAGAAAGTGAACTTCAGAAATTATACAACCTGTTGACTTCTCATCCATCTGTCCGTATAAGAATTGAAGGCCATACCGATAATTTCGGAGGATATGATTTCAACCTGGATCTGTCAAAAAAAAGGGCGGAATCTGTCGTATTGTATCTTTTAAACCGGGGCATTGCTGCCGACAGAATTGAATCAGCTGGGTACAGTTATGTTTTTCCGATTGCATCAAATGAAACTGCTGAAGGAAGACAAATTAACCGAAGGGTCGCCTTTAAGTTACTTAACAAATGAAATTACAATTAAAAAAGTCCGTTATCCTTTTCCTTGCTATTTTGCTAATTCAAATAGCAGGTACATTTGCACAGGAAAAATCAGTTTATAAACAATACTATTTAACACCTTTTATTGTTAACCCTGCTTTTACAGGATCCAATTATTATCCCGGAGCATTGCTTTCGGTGAGAAGACAATGGGTGGGAATTCCTGAATCACCCGCCACCTATTTTCTGAGTGGTAATTACCGGATTGGATCATATGACTTTTACGACCCTAAAGGATTCGTGAATAAAGGTGCATTAGAATTAAAAGACCGTATGGGTCTTGGAGCAGCACTCTACAATCACAATTATGGTCCTGAAAACCTGTTGGGTGGAAATATCTCCTACGCTTACCATGTTCCATTGAGTTCAAAATATGAGCTTTCTTTTGGAATGTCTGTTATAGCCAATTATCATTCGTTGCGTTCAGATATGTTGAAACCGGACCAGCCGGATGATCCCTATCTTCTGAATGGTAATGATCCGGTTTTCAGAATGAATTTTAATCTTGGAATACTTTTACACAGCAACAACAATTATATTGGTTTTTCCACAGTAAAATTACTACCAGATGCCAATGCTGTAAATGAAACCAATGAGTTTCTGCCTTCCTATTATTTAATGGCAGGCCAAAAAATTAAAATCAACAGAGTTTTGCTGTTTGAACCGTCAATTACTGCAAAGAAATTGGGCGATGAACCAATTTCGGCCGATATTTATGCTAAACTTTATGTAAACAGGCTTCACTGGACAAGCATCAGCTATAGTACAAACGGAAACATAAATATAATAGTGGCTGTGCACGTAATTAAAATGGTTCATGCCGGGTATTCTTATGAATATACCCTTGGTAAGATAGGATCGTTTAACTATGGAACACACAACATATTTCTGGGTATCAATCTCGGACTATTTCAGGTTGAAGGTATCCGAACTTCTATAATACGGAAAATATGAAAATACAAAAGTTCATTATAAGCCTGGTAGGGATTATTATTCTATGTAACCCAATAATTTCCCAAATACCTACTAACGGACTTGTTGGTTTTTATCCCTTTAACGGAAATGCAATCGATGAAAGCGGAAATGGCCATAATGCTTTGGTTTCCGGTCCGGTATTAACCACTGATCGATGCGGTCAGGCTGACAGTGCCTATTATTTTGATGGAATCGATGATTATATGGATCTTATGTCAACCTTTGATTATCCTGAGAGAACAGTAAATCTTTGGTTTTGTGCTGATGTTATTGATGGAATTGAGCGTCATATTTACGTGTCGGATAATCCCTATTTAACCAACGGCTTTTCCCAAATTAAAATAAGAGAACTGGGTGGTCTTAAAGAAATCAGATCATCCACAGGTGTAGCTGGTCCGGTGGCTGAAGCGCATGCAGAGGTAAAAGAATATGAATGGCATATGATTACACTGACAGCCGACAGGGATACAGCACGACATTACCTGGATGGCCAATTTATTGGAAAATTTGCCAATTCAAATTTTACTTCAGTCCGTGGTTATGAATCTGCTTTACTTGGTACAAGCAGAGTTTTTGACAGAAATTATAAAGGTAAAATTGACGATCTGAGAATCTACAACAGGGTGCTTACATATGATGAAATTATTGCACTGTTCAGCCTTCCATGTAATTTTGAAATAACAGGTAATCAAAATTTCTGCCAGGGTGAGAAAGATGTTTTGTTTTCAGTCCCATATATCGCAGATTTAGACTATGAATGGGATTATTCAGGAACAGGAGCAGATTTAACCGCTGATAAAAATTTACTTCAAATTGATTTCTCTGAAAATGCAACCTCTGGAACAGTAAGCGTTTCCGTCCACAGAGCCGGTATACGTATCGATCAGTCTGATCTGGAAATACATGTAAAGGAACTTCCCGGAGATCCCGGGATAATTTCCGGACCTACAGAACTGTGCAAAGATGATGGGCCTTATATCTTTTCAATTCCTGAAATTACAAATGCATTACAGTACGAGTGGAGTTTTACCGGAAATGACGCTGACTTGCTAGTAAATTTAAACTCTCTGACTCTTTATTTGTATGGCAATGCTTCAAGTGGCAGCTTAACAGTATCCGGGATAAATCAATGCGGAGAAAAGACTTCACAGGCACATCCCTTGATTGTGAAGACTTGCGATAATTCTTCGCTGCAGATTAATATCCCCAATTCCTTTTCTCCGAACGGTGATAATGTAAATGATGTATTTTTTATTCGTGGATTAACCGAAGGCACTTCAGTAACAATATTCGACTCCAACGGAAAAACGCTTTACTCGAATGATAATTATGACAATGAATGGACTGGAATTGATACGGACGGCAATGTTCTTCAGAACGGAACATATTGGTATGTTATACAGATTCCGGGGCTTAATACCGTACTGAAAGGATTTGTTTATATCAAAAGATGATCCGTTTGTTTTTCTTAACTTCATTAACTTCACGGAATAATTTTTTCGGAATTGCAAAAAGTCCTTATTATAACTTATTACTGGCCACCAAGCGGAGGATCAGCTGTACTCCGCTGGCTTAAGTTTTCTAAATACCTCTGCCAGTTTGGCTGGGAGCCCGTTATTTATACTCCATCCAATCCCGAGCCACAGGAATATGATGAATCACTTCTTGCAGATATACCGGATCACCTGGAAGTAATCAAAACAAGAATTGTAGAGCCCTATTCCATTTACAAATTCCTTACAGGGAAAAAGAAAAATGAACGGCTTGGTGTAGCGCTGATGAATGAAGGAAGGAAACTGGGAGTTATCGGCCGGGCATCTCTTTGGATACGCAGCAATTTTTTTATTCCTGACCCCAGGATGTTATGGATAAGGCCATCGGTGAATTTCCTGATTAAATACATGCAACAACACCCTGTCAGCGCCGTTGTAACAACAGGGCCACCTCATAGTATGCATCTTATAGGTTATCATCTGAAAAGAAAAACAGGTGTGAAATGGATGGCCGATTTCAGGGATCCCTGGACAAACATTGATTTTTATAAAGAACTATCGCTTACACGCATTGCCGATATGCTGCATCATAAACTGGAGAGAAAAGTGCTTTTCAATGCGGACCGGATAATCACCGTTTCGCCCGGTATGACAGATGAATTCAGGTTAATGGGGTCAAAAAATGTAACAACCATTACAAATGGCTTCGATGAGGGTTCAACCGGTGTACATAATAATATATCTGATAAATTCTCCATTCTGCATTTAGGTTCGATGCCCCGCTCACGAAATCCTGAAAACCTTTGGATGGTTTTGTCAGACCTTATAAAGGCAGATCAGGAGTTCAGTAAACTTCTTGAAATAAGATTGATCGGTAAGGTTGACCATTCAGTGATGGAAAGCCTTGAAAAACATAAATTAAGTTCATTTGTAAGAATGGAATCTTACATCCCTCACAATGCGACACCTCAAATCCTATCCTCCTCCTCTCTTCTCCTGCTATGCATTAACAATACCCCCAATGCAAAGGGAATTCTTACAAATAAATTTTTCGAATATCTTTCGACCAAAAGGCCTATACTGGCTATAGGACCTGAAGACGGTGATGCTGCCTCCATATTAAACGAATCAGGTGCAGGAAAGGCGTTCGGGTACAATGAAATTGTTAAGTTAAAAGAGCACATGGCTGAGTTATTCCGGTTATTTACAACACAGAATTTATCCGTGAATTCGGTTGGAATTGATAAATACTCAAGAAGGATTCTTACAGAACAGCTTTCGATCCTTTTAAACCAAATGTAAATTGAAAAAATTAATCACCATAATAGGCGCCAGGCCGCAGTTCATTAAGGCTGCTGCAGTGAGCAGGGAAATCCGTAATTCAGGTACAATAAAAGAAATCATTATCCATACCGGTCAGCATTTTGATGAAAACATGTCTTCGGTTTTCTTTAAGGAAATGGATATACCAACACCGGATTACCAGCTTGAGATTAACAGTCTTACTCATGGGGCCATGACTGGCAGGATGATGGAATCAATCGAGAAGATTCTTGTCAGTGAAAAACCTGATATTGTATTAGTTTACGGTGATACAAACACCACACTGGCCGGTGCTCTCACAGCCAGGAAACTTGACATTCAGGTAGCCCATGTGGAAGCCGGTCTCCGGTCCTTTAACATGAAAATGCCCGAAGAGGTAAACCGTATAGTTACCGACAGAATTTCAGATATTTTATTCTGTCCTACTGATACCGCCATCCGTAATCTGAAGAACGAAGGTTTTGATCATTTCAGCTGCAAAATTGAAAAATCAGGTGATGTTATGTATGATGCAGCCCTGTTTTATGGTGCCATATCCCATGAACGATCGAAAATTATAACTACTCTGGATCTGAAAAAAGACGAATTCATAGTTTGCACCATTCACCGCCAGGAAAATACAGATTCCGTACAAAATCTTCAGAATATCATAACCTCCCTGAATAAAATTAATAAAATTAAGAAAGTCGTTCTTCCTCTTCATCCGAGAACCCGCAAGATCATGGAGGCAGGCGGACTGAACCCTGATTTCAACGTTATTGAACCATTAGGGTATTTTGATATAGTTGAACTGCTTAAACACTGTTCGCTAGTAATAACCGACAGTGGTGGAATGCAGAAGGAAGCCTTTTTCTTTGACAAATTCTGTATCACTGTCCGGAATGAGACCGAATGGACTGAACTTGTGGATAACGGTTACAATTACCTGGCCGGTCCTGATGAAAGTAAAATCCTGAAAGCTTATTCTGAAATTCAGAACCGGACATTTGTGAATCATCATCATTTCTACGGACAGGGCAATGCAAGCCGGAAAATCATCGAAGCGATTTCCTGAAAATCTTATTCCTGTACTTTCTTAAAAATTCCATGCCTCTTTGAATTTCTATAGGTTCAAAGAATCGTACCATTATAAGCAGAAAAGGGTACGAAATCATTAAAGCTGTTTTGAATGCAAGGCGGGCCAATAAATTCCAGTCATCTGAAATGATTGAAATAAGATACAGGATAAACCCGATGAATATTAAAACAAAGAGGTTCTTAAGTTCATACGGGATGCTGTATTTTCGCTGTGCAACGAAATAAAAGAGTAAAAACATCCCGATTTGAGAAATGATAGTGGATGCTGCTGCACCATAAAGAACGTATTTTGGAATCAGCAGCATGTTCATCCCCAGATTGAATAAAGCGGTTAAGGCTATCAGAGTTCCCATGGTAAAAGAACTCTTCGTGATCTGCAATCCGATCAGCACATTTTCCTTCATCATCACAAAAACCATGGAGAAGGCCAATATCGGAACTATTTCTGCCGCTTTCCAGTATGACATATTGGAGGAAAAAACTTTGATGATTTCAATACTGTAAATTGAAATTCCAACAACGGTCAGCATCACTATGAGCGCACTGTAGTTCATGCTTTTAGAAATAAAACGCTTCAGATCTCCGTCACCCAGTTTCTTAAAGAAAATTGGTACGAGTGAAAGCTGAATGGAAGTGATAACAACTACTTTGATAGTATTTGAAATCCTGAAAGCCAGAGTGTAGGTACCTACAGCATCCAAATCAGCCAGGTAATTCAGGGAATACCTGTCGATTGTATTTAAGAGCACGGTTGATACAGCAGCCAGCATCAGGGGAAATCCGTAGCCCAGCATATTAACAAGTTTCTGAAATTCAAATTTCAGGACGCTGTTTCTTATAATATCCCTTGAAATCAAAACCAGTCCTGTTAATTCGCCTATCAGCGTAGCTTCATAAACACCCAGAACGCTCCTGTGCATTTTAACAACAAGAAAAACAGTAACCGATAAGGTAACGAGGAGTTTTATAACACTGATGGTGGCATATTTCAGCGCTTTTTCCTGCAACCTCAGCAACATCATTGAAACAGTTGTCAGTATATTTACCGAAGCACTGGCAAACATAATCCAGACAAGCCTTCCGTAATCCGGTGAATCAAAAAGCAACCCGGAAAGCTTTGTAGAATATCTGTATACAAACAGAAATGTAATAGCACACAAAAATCCGTTTAATGCAATTACAGTAAAATGCATCGATTTTTGTGAATCTTTGTGCTGAGGGTCAAAATACCAACGTGCAAGTGACTGATACAAGGCAAGCCCGAAAACAATAATTACAAGTTGGTAAGAAATATCCATTATGCCCAATACACCGAAATCCGTTTTTGACAGATACTTGTAGTTTGTATATATAGGAATAAGTATTACTCCGATTAGCTTGATGGAAACATTGGCAAATCCGTAAATGATTGTACCCTTGGCTGCTGATTTAATATTGTCAAGCATAGTATTGAGAGATCAATTTCAGATAAGATTCGGTTAGCGGTTTCGAAGTGATTTCCCACATGTTGTCTCTTGCGATATTAACTGCCTTTAATTTCACAGAATCTGCAATACCGGGGTTCCCATGGATTTCTTTTATTATACGGCATAGTTCCTCGATATTTCCATATGGAACAGAAAATCCAATCTGATTCGATTCGACAAATTCTTTCATTTTCTTTGCCTCACTGACAATTATTGGCTTTCCCATTGCGGCATACTGATAGATTTTAGTCACAATAGTATTGTTAATTTCAAGGTTATCCGCCCTGGGCACGAATAAACACACATTGCTGGCGGCCACATACGATGATAATTTCTCAATAGGAACAAAACCGGCCAATTCGGTCACATCTTTAACGTGATATTCCTGTATCAGTGATTTAAGGTCAAATGCCCTGTTTTCCTTGCCAGCTAACAGAAATACAATTTCCTTTATTTCATTTTTCAAGCGTGCAAGTGCCTTCAGGATAAAATCAATACCTCTCAAATGATCAAATCCACCGGCATAAAACAGTACAAACCTGCCGGAATATCGTTCAATGATTTCACTATCTACCTTATCAATGTTAAAATTGCCAAAGGAAGGAGTATTTGGAACAGTGATAATTTTATCGGGTGAAATTCCGACCCGGTTAATATAAATTTCGCGTAACGGTTCAGCTACGGTTATAACAAGATCCGCCCTTTTCAGATATTTTTTCTCATATGGTTTCCAATAGCTGAAAGGTCGGAGTATTAATCTTCCGCAAAGATTTGTATAGTGTTTCGTCCTCACAATCCAGTTGCTGTAAAACTCATGCTGATCACATACCAGTTTGCACTTATACTTCTGAGCTATATAATACCCGGTTTTAGCCAATGGAAGATCATGTATATGTATGGCATCATATCTTTCCTGCGTGAACAAACTTGTCAGATAACGCTTCCAGTACAGGAAATAAAACGGGTGCAGCAATATGGCTGCAGAACTTTTAAACATCAGGCGGGAAATCTTTCTTCTGTAAATCGTATATCCGTCCTTATTTTCTATTGGTTCTCTTCCGTTAAGCGTATAGGTGGCAATCGATACGGAATGCCCGGCCTGAACAAGTGTGATTGCTTCTTTTTCCACCCGTTCATCAGGAGGAAATTCCTTGTCGAGAACCATTAGTATTTTCATAAATCCACGATAATATTACTATTCTTCACTTTTAATGACTGAAATGATAAAGTCGACTTCTTCATTCTTCAGTTCATAATATAAGGGAAGACGTATAAGGCAATCCGAATACCAGTCTGCATTTTGTAACGACTCTCCGGTGTATTTATCCTTATAATAATCAGATTTATGCAGGCTCAGGTAATGAAATACAGCCAGGATTCCCTGTCTTTTCAATTTGTTGATCAGTCTTTGCTGTTGCTCATGGTTATTGCAAACCAGGTAAAACATGTGGCCATTGTTTGTGGCATAATCCGGAATAAAAGGAAGCATTATGCCCTGTTCCGGAGCCCAGTCAATCAATCCATCATAATACCTGTTCCACAGCGCAACGCGTTTTTGCTGAATTCTATCAATACATTCGAGTTGTGCCCACAAATACGCTGCAATGATTTCAGACGGAAGGAATGAAGACCCAATGTCGACCCACCCGTATTTATTTACTTCACCCCTGAAAAATTCAGCACGGTTGGTTCCTTTTTCCCATATAATTTCAGCTCTTTTTAGGTATTGCTCATCGTTGATGGCAAGCAAACCGCCTTCACCTGAATTTATGTTTTTGGTTTCATGAAATGAAAAAGATGAAAGATGCCCGATACCTCCCAATTGCCGGCCTTTATATTGTGAATCAATCGCCTGGGCAGCATCTTCTATTACAACGAGGTTATACTTTCCGGCAAGATCCATAACCTTATCCATATCGCAGGCAACCCCGGCATAATGTACCGGCACTATTGCCCGGCTGGCTTTTGTAATAAGATGCTCAATATGGTCAGTATCCATACAGGGATGATCACTCCTGCTGTCAGCAAAAATTATCTTTGCTCCTTGTCTTACAAAAGCTAATGCAGTGGATACAAATGTATATGAAGGTACTATTACCTCATCGCCCGGTTTAATATCGGATAGTATGGCGGACATTTCAAGAGCATCCGTGCAGGAAGTAGTAAGCAAGGTCTTTGTGAATGCATACCGTTGTTCGAAAAAATTCTGGCATTTTTTGGTGAAGTCCCCATTACCTGAAATTTTCCCCGATTGAACAGCCTGTTCAATATATTTCGTTTCATTGCCTGTTAAGTATGGCTTATTAAAAGGAATCATAGTTCTGCTCTATAATGATATATATACCTGATGGATTCCACAGAATTAAATCCCATCCTGAGATGAAAATTAAACGATTCCATATTATCCAGCGAAAAAGGCACCCTGCAATGGGTGACTGATTTTTTACCCAGCCAGTAGGAGAATGCCTGTTTCCATAAGTTCCTCCCGATTCCCGCACCCTTATAAACCGGATTGGTTCCTATTAATGAACAGGTTCCGGTTTGATTCACCGCATCGGTCTTAATCAGATGGATTCCCCTGATATGTCCATCAACTCTGTTGACAATTACTCCGTCGCAAAATGATCCGTTGAGCGCATTATCCACCCATGTTCTGTATAGACTTAAAGCTTTTTCTTTCCCTATCGCTGGTTCGCGGTAAAACCTTGAGACCTTTGCAATGCTTTCAGCAATCTCATAACACTCATTTAATTCATCCCGATTTAAGGAAGTATTGAAATCAACTGGCACAATTTCAGATTCAGAATCCAACAGCAGCCTCATGGTAACCTGGATATCTGTTAATTGCAAATCTGAAGAAATAACACCTTTATCGGACACGTCATTTACCTCGCGGAAAACATAAACAAGTTTGAATTTTTCCCTTGTTGCCTGCTCATTGAATTCTTCATAATTGAAAGAAGGATCCACGCTGATTCTTCCAATTTTAATTCCAAAAAAGACTGAATCCCAGTTTAAAGTTTCTATTTCCAAAATGCAGTTAATTTACGTGAAACACCTGCTGCCATTCCAAAGTAATTCTGTCGTGTGATATGAAATTTTCCGTTTTTATAATATTTTCTGAAATGGTGTCTGAATCTACTTCTAAAAGGTTTTTAGTATCTCCTGAGTATAGTAATTCAATAGTATCATAAACTGTAATTTCGTTTTCCTTAAATAACGAATACAACGAATTATCACTCCTGATATATACTTTTTTGCCAAGATACAAAAATGAAATAATGTTTCCCAATCCTTGCTGACGTTGATGATTCATGATCAGCACATCAATTGTTGAAATATAATTTGCAAATTCAGTACGGTTCATGAACCTGGTTTCAGGAAAGAAGCGATTTCCTAGTACAGATTTACCCAAGTCAATGATTTTTTCAGCATACTTCATATCACCATAGGATAACAAACAATGGAAATGAAAATTGGCCGCTTTTTCATACTTCCCGAAAAATTGTATTAATTCTTCAAGGTTATTTGTTGGATTTGCTGAATTGCCTAGCTGAATGTTAACAGTTTCATTATCTGAACGGTTCCTGAGCGATTTTAATAATTCGAAATCGGTTGGCACCGGGTACCTGCATTTTATTAAAGGAGCTTTTGTCTTGTAGTGGTTTACAACATATTCATAATCACCTGATATAGGTGAAATAATGGTTTCCAGCTTCCGGATCAATATGGCTCTGATTACTTCATAGAGCCTGTTGCTCAATGTTTTTTTACAATACCTGAACCAATAAGCATCATGTCCCCACACAAACCAGGCAGCTTTTTGCATGTACTTTCGATGCCTATACCAAAATAAAAGTGATCGGGAAACAGGAAATGAATGAAAAATAATCTTACTGCTTTTTTCAAGAAGCAGTGGCAATTGTGATATGAGTTCCTGTCGGCTTTCTATAAACCGGACATCAATCCCTGTTTGATTTACTTTTTCAGCATTGGCTCTATTTCTGAAAACCACCAGATGTTCTGACGGGTCAAATTCATCAGCAAGCAACCGGATAAATTCAAGTGAATATTCGGATACCTGCGTAAATAGATGAAGAATCATTCAAAAATATTTTTATTCTGGGCTTTGAGCGACTACAAAATTAATCTTACTTTACAATAAAAAACTGTATGAATAAAATTACCAATAAAATGGTCATCCATTACGGGATGCCTGTTATATTATTCTTCTTCATATCTGTTGCTTATTTCATCCCTGATGTCCTCGAAGGAAAAAAACTTAACCAGCATGACATCATGCAGTTCAAAGGTATGTCAAAGGAAATATCGGACTACAGGGAGAAATATCATGAAGAGCCTTTGTGGACTAACAGCATGTACGGCGGAATGCCAGCCTATCTTATATCCACCAAATATAAAGGAAACATCCTGAAACAAGTTCATGCGGTTTTTACTTTGTTCGGTTTCCGTCCCGTAAGTTTTGTTTTTCTTTACCTCCTTGGAGCCTATTTAGCATTACTCCTTATTGGAGTGAATCCCTGGCTGAGTTTCGCCGGAGCCCTGGCGTATGGTTTCTCATCCTATTTCTTCCAGATTATCCAGGTGGGGCATGTTTCAAAAGTTCTTGCCCTTGGATATATGCCTCCCATTATTGCCGGGGTATATGTAGCCTTCAGGGGAAAACATATTCTGGGAAGCCTGTGTGCCGGAATTTTCCTGGGATTGCAGATCCTGATGAATCATATTCAGATCACCTATTATACATTCCTGATCCTCCTTATCCTGGGTATTGTCGAACTGGTAATTGCCATCAAAAATAAAACACTGGCAGCTTTTCTTAAACCTTTTCCATGGCTTGTTCTTTGTGTTGTCCTGGGGGTTGGTGCCAATTTCAGCAGTATTTATACAACGTATCAATATGGAAAATATTCAATCCGTGGCCCTACAGAACTGTCTTCTGAAAAAGCAAACAGAACTTCAGGACTTGACAAGGATTATGCTACACAATACAGCTACAGCCCTGCTGAAACTTTTAACCTGATGATCCCTAATTTCATGGGGGGCAGTTCAGGTGGTGAATTAAAGGAATCATCCCACACCTATAAATTTCTTAAATCGAATTACGGAAATCCTACTGCCCGCAATTTTATCAAAGCCGTACCCTTATACTGGGGTGATCAGATTCAGACTGCCGGACCGGTTTATATAGGAGCGGTTATTGTTTTCCTGTTTATCCTTGGTTTATTCCTTGTTCGTGGTCCTGCAAGATGGTGGCTGGGCATCGTTACCGTTTTTGCCATCTTCCTTGCATGGGGAGATCATTTCAAAGCTTTCAATTTTTTCATGCTCGATTATTTCCCGGGTTACAACAAGTTCAGAACAGTATCCATGACCCTGACAATGGTTGAATTCACAATGCCCTTCATGGCTGTCCTTGTCCTCAGGGAAATCATATTTGGTGATATTCCGAAAAAAGATTTCATGCGCGGACTTAAGTATTCATTTTTTGGCCTGGGCGGATTGATTGTATTCCTTATTCTCATCGCCGGATCATTCAATATGAGCACGCCCTATGATTCACAGCGACTGCAGGGGATACAGGGGCTGATAGATGCAATCGAAATGGACCGCCTTTCCATACTCCGTGCCGACGCAGTTCGCTCACTTTTGCTCATCAGTCTTGCAGCTGCACTTGTATATTATACCTGGCTTAAAAAGCTTAAGTTTAATATGGTCATCGTCCTTCTTTCGCTTTTGATCCTGGTTGACTTGTGGCCTGTGGATAAGAGGTATCTTAACAGCAGTAATTTCATGACAGTTAAGGAGGATAAAAATGTATTCAAACCGACTACTGCCGACCTTGTCATTCTAAACGATAAAGATCCGGACTTCAGGGTGTTGAATGTTTCTCTGAGCCCCTTGCAGGACGCGACAACCTCCTATTATCATAAATCCATTGGCGGTTATCACGGAGCCAAAATGAGAAGATTCCAGGAATTATATGATAATAATATTCAGAAAGAGATACTGTCTCTTTATAATACGCTTCAACAGAAGAGCCTGACGATGGCATCCATCGACAGTACTCTTGCGGGGGCCAATGCGCTCAATATTCTGAATACCCGGTACATTATTGTTAATCCTGATGCACCTCCGCTGGTTAATAAATCAAAGCTCGGAAACGCATGGTTTGTTGATGAACTCAGAGTTGTAGCGAATGCCGATGAGGAAATCAAATCAATTTTAGAAATTAATCCTGCCCGCCAGGCTGTGGTTGACAAACGTTTCAGCAATTTCGTTGAAGGGTTCAAACCTGAAAAAGATTCATCAGCCAGTATCAAACTGGTTGAATACAAGCCTAATTATCTTAAGTACTCTTCAACATCACAAAAAGAACAACTTGCTGTTTTCTCCGAAGTATTCTATGATAAAGGATGGCAGGCTTATATTGATAATAAACCGTCTCCTCATTTCAGGGCTGATTATTTGCTCAGGGCTATGCGGATTCCGGCCGGCAGTCATATAATTGAATTCCGGTTTCATCCGGCAAGCTATTATGTGGGCGAGAAAATTTCGCTTGCCTCATCGCTGATCCTCATTTTATTGCTTATAGGAACAGCCTGGTTTGAATACAAAAAGAAGAAAACCGATCAATAGCGGTCAAGCCAGCGGTATCTTCGCGCTGTATCACCGAATTTTGCAGTGATGCAGATCTCGTGTGAACCAAAAGTATAGCGGGAGATACCGTTGAAACCATAATCATACGAGTAGCCGAAGTAATACTTAAGCAATTTTACTCCGGCCATTATCACAATATCCCCACTGGTGCGGCCTGATACACCGAACCAGTACTGACGGTTATAATAAGCCTTTAAAGTGACCTCTGCCTGGACCTGGGGTTTCTCTGACATGACTATAAGCACCGAAGGCTGCCATTCCCATTGCCTTCTGCTGGTGAACATATAATCGCCAAGAAAGTAATACTGCCTTAACAACCTGGTTTCTTCCGATTCCTTGAAGTCGCTTCCGTTGCCGATTTTAATTTTCGACTGGAAAAGTTGGCAGGCTGCAACGCCTAAATGATATTTTTCAGTCATGTAATTGATTCCTACGTTGGCATCAGGAATTAGTGTTGATTTTCCTATAAGGCCATTAAGTACATCAATATCGGGGTTTTTTAACCTTGCCTTTTCCGCATCAATCCTGTACTGAAACACATTTCCGGTTAGTCCGAAAGATAGCTGTGCATTATTAATAAATATGTGATAGGCATAACTGAACTGACCGCCTGTTCTTTCAATTGCCCCGTTCACATCATGATAAACGAGTCCTCCTAACCCGATTCGTCCTTTGGTTGATTTTCGGAAACCTGAGCCACCAATTCCACCCCTTACATTCATTGTTTTTTTCAGAATACGACCTTCGAGGCTTAATGCATATGAGTTAGGGGTATATTCGGAAAATCCAAGCCATTGCTTTCTGGCAGCAAGATTTACAATTGTGCGGCCATCATAACCGGCAACGGCAGGGTTTACAATAAATTCGTTTGAAAAATACTGGCTGAACCGGGGAAGTTGCTGGGAACTTGCAGGACAATAATAGACCATAAGCATCAATATGATGCTTAAAAAGTAAATCATTCTATTGCTCAATAACGCTATCCTTGTTAGAATGGGCAATATTTCAGGTATTTGGTTAATCGTATATAATACGATAACCGGACGAAAAGGTTGTCTTATTCAGAATTGGCGCGGCTAACGGATTATTGTAACAATTCCCTTCAACGGAGGATTGTCATCTGCAGTATTCAGATCAATGATATAATAATAGGTATCCACAGGTAACTGCCTGCCATGACTGTCCTCACCATTCCAGTCCTGCGGACAACCACCCGTACATTCAAATACCAGGTTGCCTATACGGTCGTAAATTTTTATACTGCCTTCAGGATATACCTGGCTGAACTTAACCTCTGATCCGTCTTCAGTCATGTACCTTATTTCCCAGAAGTCGTTTGCATTATCATAATTCGGAGTGAATGCCGTGGGAAGCTGGAGACAATTATTGTGCAATGCCCGTAACCTGAAAATTGTATCGGTTTCACAATTCATGGCATCTTTAACATGTACTGAATAAGTATCTTCCCTTAAACCGGAAATGATCGAGTCATGTTCCTGGTCGGAATAATCCCATTCATAACTGTAATCACGTGTGCCTCCTGAAACCGATACCGAAAGAACGCCATTCTGCCAGTCAGGACAGAATGGGTAAATGGTATTGGACTCATCCAGTGAAATTCGAAGCTTATCCGGTTCACTGACACTTATTATGGTATCAGCCTGGCAATCCTGGTTATCTTTTACAGAAATAGTATAAGTGCCTTTTTGAACGTCAGTAACCGTTTCGCCGTTTACGGGATTGCTGTTCCAATAATACGAGTAAGGATAGTTCCCGCCTTCAGCACTGAGCTCTACAGATCCGTCTCCCCCTCCGGAGCAGGACGGATCAGTTATGATGAACCCGGCTTTTAGCCTGTCAGGCTGAACAAGTTCGAAGGTGGCCATTCCTTCACAACCGTCATTGTCTGTAACTTCAACCGTGTAGATGCCTGCCGCCAGGTTTTGATTCAGATCTGTCTGAGACCCTCCGTTAAGCCAGTTATATTCGTACGGAGGAACGCCATCTTCAGCAATTGCTTTAAGCACTGCATCAGCCGACTGGTAACATGAAACCGGCTTTTCAATATTAATTGTAATACCCACCTCGGTATTCTGCGAAACTGTAACAGTATCCGAAATAAGGCATGAATTGTTATCAGTAACTCCGATAATATATTCACCCGGATTCAACCCGGTAATTTTGGCACTTGTGCTGTCATTACTCCAAATATAGGAATAGGGTGCGTTACCTCCGCTTACCAGGGCCTCTGCGGTTCCGGCGACAAGTCCGGTACAATTCATGTTTGTTTTTTGAACTTCAAGCTGCAGTTCCCCGGGTTCATTCAGTAAAGCCGACCATGCAAGCGTACAATTGTTGGCATCCGTAATATTCAAATGGTATTGTCCTGCCGGCCTGTTAACCAATAATGCCGTATTATCGGGTAAAGGATTATTGTTATAGGTCCATACATAGGCATAACCCGGTGTTCCGCCAGCAATTCTTATATCAATCTCAGCATCTTCATCTCCGGAACATCGTACCGCATAACCATTGAAATCAGATATACCGGCCGAATCAATTGTTAGCGGATCCGGTTCAGTAAGAGATATGGTATCTTTAAGTTTACAGTTTAGTGCGTCGGTAACTGTGACTTCATAATCTCCTGCTTTCAGATTATACCTCTCATTTGAAGTGGTTGAATTATCAAGCCATTTATAATGATAGGCAGATACACCGCCGGAAACAGTCAGCTTAATGAAGCCTGTCCCGTCGCCAAAACAATTCAGATTGTAATTACCTGCATTCGACAATGAAACCTCATCTGATATAACTATTCTTTCCGGACTTGTCAGGTTAAACGTATCTGCACCTGTACATCCGTAAGAATCAGTAATTGTGACTCCATAACTTCCTGCTGCCAGGCTGGCCTGGTTCCTTGCGGCCGGATTTTGCACAGTTCCGCCGGAAATGCTTTCCCATGCAAATTGATACGGTTGATCAGCATGACCGCCACTAATATTATTAAGTGTTATGCTTCCGTTACTTTCACCATAACAGGTGACGTTGTAACCGCCCGTATATTGCAGCAAACTTGCCCTGTCTATTCTAATGGAATCCGGAGCAATCATTTCCACAAAACCATCACCGGTACATCCGTTTTCATCCTCATAGGTAAGATTGTATAATCCTTCAGGGACAAAATCAATGGAATCATATATTTTATTATGGGTGTAGGTGGTGTCAAAACCGGTTTCATTACAGGTCCAATGATAGGTGATAGTGAGTGATGTATCTGCATTTACCGTATACAGCATACCATATTCGTCTTTGCATTTGATTGTATACTGTTTGTTATCCGGAGTAAAGCCATAGGTATGGTACGACATTGGCGTTACTTTGGTATTCGTAGGCAGTGAAATAATCGTATCTCTCCTTATACTGCACCCGTTGGTATCGGTAATATTTACCTGGTAAATACCTGCAATAATATCAAAGAGGGTGTCTTTTTCGGCGGACATTTTCCTTTTGAAATCTCCAGGCAACGTTTCCCATACATAGGTATACTTTTCAATACCCCCGTGGGTATTCATGCATATAATACCATCACCAGCCTTACAGCTTTTTAATTTGCTGATTTCTTTAAAATAATTGGTGAGTATAGCGGGTTGAGTAAGTGTAAATGATGAATCATCGCGGCATGCAAGCTTGTCGGTGATTATGATCGAGTAATTTGCCGCAGCCAAACCGGCCAGGTCTCTTGAATGCCATTGCCTTGCGCCGCTTTGCCATGTATAACCTAAATCAGAATCATCATATCCGGGGAAAGCAGATATACCACCTCTCGGAGCCAACCGGATGGAACCGTCTTTCGAACCGAAACAACGAATATTATTACCACCGATGTAAGTTGAAATGGTATCAATCACAATCTTTAACTCAGGTGCAACCCATACATATACGGTATCCGGCATGCCGGGACACTTTTGTGAACCATTGTAACCCGACAGATAAGGATACACAACATACATCACCCTTTGTGGAATATCAGAATGATTAATCAGAACGTCATCAAGCAGTTCTCCCGGGATAAGATTGATAGTATCCTGTGACCTGTTAATTTCGATCTGCGACGAATTATAAAATGTCTTGTACATCAATTTAACAGGTTGCAATGAGTTGGTTACAGAATATGTAGCAATATCTGTTTTCAGATTGGTACATATGGTATCCAGGTACGGTGTAAGATCAACTTTAGGTACCGGTTCAACCCATACAATTGATGTATCGGCTCTGCCCGGGCATTTCTCAATTCCGTTTGCACCGGTATTATAAGGAGTAATTATGAAAAGTACCCTCTGCGCCTGGTTTGTTGTGTTTTCAATGTAATCGGTTATAGCATTTGGATTAGACATCGCCGTACCATTACCCGGAACCACGTTCACTCCTGCATTGTGAACAGTAATGTACCTGAAAAGCACAGGCATGGTTGGCACAGTATTACTTTGCAGGCTTATATTGACATTTTCTGCTGAACAGATTGTATCCAATTGCGGATTCAGTATTATTGTTGCAGTTGGTTCTACCCAAACATAGGCCGTATCATTGATGCCGGTACACTTTTCTCCTTCATTCGAAGCATTGCGGGTGTAGGGTGTAATGATAAACTTAACCAATTGTGCATTGTCCGTGGTGTTTACAATGGTATTGGTAAGGGTGTAATCATTCGGCAGCGGGTTGGCAGAAGCCGGGGTTACGGTCACTCCTGCCGGTGCTTCGGTCACATAACGGAACCTCACGGGGCGTGTCGGTACGGTCGGGCTGTGCAACAGGATATTTACCGCATCGCCGTTGCAGACCGTGTCAACTTTAGGAGTTACTCCGAGCTTAGCTGTCGGTTCTACCCAAACGTAGGCCGTATCGTTGATGCCGGTGCACTTTTCTCCTTCATTCGAAGCATTC
>DATGXG010000032.1 GCA_035299085.1 Bacteroidales bacterium
GAAAGATTTAATTGCTTGTCATCCGACTGTATCTGGCCAAAGTCGGGTATCAGCATCATATCCAGGGTAAACGCGTCATTTATACCGTATTTTAAATCCATACCCCCTTTGTAAGTGAAATCAGGCGATGATTTTCCATCCTTGAATTCGGTGTATGCAGCAGCATAAGGACTAAGCGACAATCGCACAGGTGATTTGATATTCTGAATTCCGGTCAGCTGCCCTTCCTGGTGAATAAAACCGGCCACATTCCTGTCGAGCAGGTTCCATGAATTATTGGAAGCATAGCGCCTCAGGTTGCGAAACATGTTTAATCCCCAGGTACCTCCTCCGTTTTCCGGAAACCGAAGGGCCGAATAAGGAATTTTAAGTTCAGCCACCCAACCGTCTTTTGTAACCCGGGTCTTACTTTGCCAAACCGCATTCCAGCTGTCATCTTCATAATCGAAACTGGTTTTAATGCCTTTTATATCAGTCTGGACGCCGGCAGGAGTAATAAAGAATCCATAGGCAAGCTGACCCTGGTTATACGGATCAAGATAGACCCCAAAATAATCCGAAATACCTATCTGATCTCTCTCTGAAAGGAAATTGAATATGCTGTCAGGGTCATCATACATCATTGCGCCAATATAAACAGCTGTCTGATCATACAGGATATATACTTCCGTAGGACGAACGGAAGGACGACCATTATAGGGTTGGATCTGCATGAAATCTTTTGCAGGCTCGGCTTTCGAATAGGCAGGTTCATCAAGCACCCCGTCAATTGTTATGGGATCCGTTGTGTAATAAGCCGCTACCGATTTTTTTGGTGGGTTGTTTTTACTCTTTGAGGCGTCGTTGGTATCCTGGCCATTTACAAAATTGAAAAATGCCAGGCACAAGATCAGCGCGATGTATATCTTCATAAAACTAGTACAGGTTTAATTGTAAGGGGTTAAAATCTCTTTTAATGACGATCAGCCAAAACAAATGATGCAATCATTACCGGCTTTAACCAAAATTTAACGTTTTTTCACAAATGGGACGGGTGGATTTGAAGTATGACCGTTAGACCTGATCTTTTCCCTATTGTTGAACCTTTAAAAATCAGCGGTGCAAAAATAGAAGTCTGCCGGCAATATTCTATTCTATTTAAAAATATAATTGAAAATTATTGATATTTTTGATTTAACATGTTGGTTGTGCGAAGGATAATTTGTTTCTGTTTAATGTCCTTATGAAATATCTCTTTTTTCCTGCCCTGCTTTTCTTACAGGTTACTCTTCTTGCCCAGACAGCTGTCCCTCCTGAAAAGGTATTTGTGCAAACTGACCGAAACGTATACACTATTTCGGATACCATTCATTTTCGGGCTTATATAAGCAATTTTCAAAACGGAAGGTTTGAAGCCGTAAGCACTTCATTATATTGTCTTTTATTTGATCCTTACGGAAGGACAGCGGACAGTGCCCGTTTCAGGTTAAACAAATCAGCGATATCAGGATGGCTTACCGTTCCATTACATGCAGATACGGGTATCTATACGTTGGTTTCTTTCACAAGCAGCATGACAAACGCTGATCCGGAATTTGCATTCAGAACATCCATTAAAATCACACGTCGGACAACCAGTCCAAAAAACAATAAACCGACAATCACGGATCATAAAAGCAGTGGAATATCAGATTTACGATTTTACCCTGAAGGCGGGAATCTGATTTATGGCGAACCACAACTGATAGCCTTTACTTCAGTGGATTCCACAGGCAGATTTCAACCTGTCGATGGTAATGTGTTCAATGGGAACAATGATTTAATCACCCATTTCAAAACGGACGAATCCGGGGCTGGGATATTTCAAATCAATCCTGACAGTTCAGAGAATTATTATGCCGTTGTCAACGGAAATGATGGCAGAAAATGGTCCCTGCCGGTTGCAGGTCCAGGCGTATGCCTGAGTGTGACAAATACTTTCCGTGACCTTTTCTATGTCCAGGTTCGGAGTAATCTAAATATAAATCCTGCAAATCGCCTGTTGTTGATCCAAAATTGTGATACAGTACTGATAAAGGAACTGCCATCAGCGAAACAGTACAGAACAACGATTGAAACCAGCAAACTGGTTCCCGGCATGGCCAATCTGGTATTGGCAGATCAACAAAACAGGATGATTGCCTGGCGATCCGTATTTGTTAACTACTACAAACTGTTGAACCTGGAAATAAAATCGTCTGAAAATCGTGAAAAAAACCTTATTAAAATAAAGCCTGAAAGCCAGGCTGACAGTAAATCCGAAGTGATGCTTACGGTTTCTGTAATGGATTCAGCCGGCGGTTTCGATTGTCGGTCTGCAACCCGGGATATAGTATCATCCTTTCTCTTCACCCCCGGGTTTTATGAAAGTTTGCCGGAATCCATTACTGAAAAAGGATTGTTCAGCCTGGATCCGAAATCAATTGATGAACTCCTGATGGTATTCCAACCAGGCAGGGATACCCTGATGGTTTCTTCTGTAAATAAAAACAGTGATGAAATACAGATTACCTACACGGGTCGTCAGGATATCCAGGAACTAACATTTATGGTGCCTCAAACGGCTTCAGTCTTAAAATTCAAACCTGACAATAATAAGCTCATAATACAACTTGACAGCATCGATCCGGCGATGCAAGACTTATACCTTTTAAAATCAAGGAAAATCAGGGATTTTGATTCATTAAAAGTGGACTACCTGGCAAATGAAGCTTATTTCAAAAAATTAAAAAGAGATGAGTTTAAAAGTAAATTAGCGCTTAAGATTAATGATTCCAATATACCAAAAACTACTTCCCAACCAGATGACGATGCGATTTATTTTAATGCGGTAACGGTTAAAGCAAAAAGAAAGAATCTTACGGCTATAGATCCACATGAAATGTTTCCTGCCGGAAATGTAAAAACCTATTCAAGGGAAGATATTGAACACTGTCAAACATTCGAAAGTATGTTATGGAAATTACATCCCTTAAGTATAAACCGGGCCGCGAAAACGGTATTGCTGAGATTTTATCCAACTTTCACTAAAGTTGATAAAAATGCACTCTTTGTTGTAGATGGGAATAGGTTAGGACAAAATTATCTGATGATTGAAGATATGCCGGTTGAAAATATTGAATCGATCAGTGTATTAAGGGGCCAATTAGGGTATAATGTGTATGGAGTGGTGAACGGGATTATTTTTATCAAAACCCGTTACGGTGTTAACGGCTATGGCTCAACCCTGAGGGCAAATTCTCCGAAAGCAATTCCGGTGTTTCGGAATCAATCATCTCCGGGACAATCCAGTAAAAGCCTGGAAGTAAAAGAAGCGGATAACCCCACTTTAATATGGGCTGATGAGGTAATGCTCAAAAATGGGGAAACATGCACTGTAAATATTCCGGCAAGTATACCCCGAGGTACTTATGTGATAAGGGTAAATGCCGTTTCAATGGATCATTCGGCGGGATCGGCAATGTATTATTTCAGGAAATGACAGGAGTCCCGTTCAGCACTAAATCCTGGCTGGAAATTTTATTCAATTTAACTGACTGATAGAAGTTGGTATCCTGGCAAGTAGTTTTAAACTCAACCGGAACATAATGCTCCCCGTATCCTTTGGCGAGTCCTGTTTTGCTTACTTTCTCAACAAGAACATTCTGCTCTCTGCCTAAGAATTGTTCCCTGTATTTCAGCTTGTTTGCCTGGGCAATTTCCCTTACAATGAGGCTTCGCTGCTGCTTTGCTTTTTCAGGTACCTGGTCGGGCATCCGCTCGGCTCTTGTACCCCTGCGGACAGAGTATTTGAATGTATGAACATGACTGTACCCGATTTCATTGATAGCATTGCAGGTTTCCCTGAAATCTTCTTCCGTTTCGCCGGGAAAACCAACCATGATGTCAGTTGTGAAATTGAAAAGCGGGTATCGCTTTTTGATTTCTTCAACAATTTGCATGTAGGTCGGTAGTGTATAGACTCTCCTCATTTGCATAAGGATTTTGTCCGATCCGCTTTGAAGGCACAAATGAAGTTGAGGGCATAATTTATCGTGTGAAAAAAGTTCATAGAGCGGTTCATCAAAACCTTCCGGTTCAATAGAAGAAATGCGTACCCTGAAATTCCCTTCCACATCAAGAATTTTCTTAAGCAATTCGGTGAAATGCATGCCTTCATGCTCATACCGGCTGATATTTACGCCGGTGAGCACTATTTCTTTATACCCGAGATCAATTACCTCTTTTACATTCTTAAGAATATCCTCTGCGTTCCGGCTTACAGCCCTTCCCCTGACCATGGGTACAATGCAGAATGAGCAGAAGTTATTGCACCCATCCTGTATTTTGATCATGCTGCGGGTATGAAAACTCTTTTCAGCAGCGGAGAATCCGAAAACATCGCTGCGGAGCATTCCGGCATTAAGGATTTCACCGTTGAAATGAGCCTCAACAAGCGGAAGAATGCTCACTTTATTCTTATTACCGACTACATAACTGATATCACCGCGGTTTTCGAGGTAGTTTTTCTGACTTTCAGCCATACAACCGGTAACCACAACGAGTGAATCCTTCTTGTTATGAACAGCCTGGTTGATGGCGGTCTTTGATTTGTGATCGCCCTGGTTGGTGACCGTGCAGGTATTCACCACATACACGTCGGCCTGATCGGTGAAATTTACCACTTCATAACCGGCCTTATAAAAATCGGTCATCACCGAATCAGTCTCAAACTGGTTCAACCGGCAGCCAAGCGTTTTAAATGCAACCTTTCTTTTCATAGAACTTCCTGCAAACCTGCCTTCTCAGAAACCAAATCCCCCTCAATAGAGTATGATGCGGCAGAAGTAATATTCAGCCAAACAAATGAACCGGGCTTTGCGGGTTGTTGAGAAGGAAATCTCACCACTACCCTGCCCTCGGTAAGACCCGACATATAACCGGGTTTACGGTCTCTTCCGGTGACAAGCACCTTGATATTCCGGCCTACAAGGCTTTGATTATAGTGAATCGTATGTTTTGTAAGTTCTTCGGTAAGAATGTGGAGCCGTTCCTTTTTAACCGGCATCGGAATGTCATCGTCCCATCGTGAACTGGCAGCGCCAGGTCTTGGTGAGTATATTGCTACATACGCCATGTTGAACTTCACGGCTTCCATCAGCTTTCTCGTGTTTTCAAACTGTTCGGGTGTTTCCCCGGTGAAACCCACAATAATATCCGTAAAAACTGTGGCATTGGGCAAATACGTACGGATTGAATGGATGATTTTCAAATAATCTTCCACCGTATGCTTCCGGTTCATCCGGATAAGCACCTTGTCGTCGCCCGATTGCACGGGTAAATGAATTTGTTTTGCCAGGCAGGGATATTTCGATATCACCTGCAACACCTCGTCACTCATGTCACGGGGATGAGGCGAAGTGAAATAAACCCAGAATTCTTTACCCGAATTAAGGCCGTATTCGCCTATTGCAGCAAGCAACTGCGGGAAAGTCATTTCTGCACCATGTTTATCGCGGCCGTATGAATTCACATTCTGGCCCAACAAAGTGATGGATTTATAGCCCTTTTCAATCACTTCGTGCAATTCATCCCGGATTTCAGAAGAAGGTCTTGAAATTTCCCTTCCCCTTGTATAGGGCACAGCACAGAATGTACAGAATTTATCACACCCGTTTTGAATCGGTATGTAAGCCTCGTAATCTGAAACGTACGAAGGCTGCAATTTCCAGAAGTCCTTAATTTTTTCAACCGGTGGCATGACAAATTTTGTCGCTGCCGGTACACCCTCGAAGGGTGGGGATACCCTCGAAGGGTGGGGGGTACCCTCGAAGGGTGTCGAGGATCTTGTAACAACCCCGTATTGCCGGATCATTTCAGGCAATTCAGGTAATTCGCTCATCGTGAAAACAAGGTCGAAAAGCTTCAGGAATTTATCCCTGTCTGCAGGTAATACGCAACCCGAGATGAAAGTGATTACATTCCTGCTGTTCTTGGATTTATTCCAGCGGGCTATTTTCGAATAAACCTTGTCTATTGATTTCTGGCGGACTGAGCAGGCAATGATTCCCAGGATATTGGCCTCATCTTCGTTATCCGTCCACCGGTAACCCATTCCCTCAATAACGGTACGCACACGTTCGCTGTCAGACTTGTTCATCTGGCAACCCAGTGTAAGTATAAAATACTTCATTTCAATACACTAA